>NZ_CAXAQH010000008.1:0-204563 GCF_963970905.1 Pseudomonas sp. EL_65y_Pfl2_R96
GGCGCGCCTTGGAACGCAAGGCGCGCAAGCTGGGGATGCAGTTGGTGATGGTTGGATAAATTTCAGAGCAAAAACAATGCGTTATTTTTTGTTTGATAAGAGCTGCCGAAGGCTGCGATCTTTTGATGTTCATTCGCCTTCGTCAAAGAAGTTGTTGATCAGCGCCACCAATGCATCCAGCGCTTCCTGTTCCTGTTCGCCTTCGGTACTCAGGTGGATTTTGGTGCCCTTGCCAGCGGCCAGCATCATCATGGCCATGATGCTTTTGCCGTCGACCGCGGATTCTGGCGTGCGTCCTACCCTGATCGTGCAATCCTTGAACTGACCGGCGACTCCGACAAATTTGGCAGACGCGCGGGCATGCAGGCCCAGCTTGTTGATAATTTCGATTTCCAGAGCAGGCATCGCGATTTGAATCCTTTAGCTGAGGTCGCGGTGGCGAACCTGGACGTTCTTCAGGGATTGTTGCAGGACCTGACCCAGACGTTCGGTCAGGTAGACAGAGCGGTGATGCCCGCCGGTGCAACCAATGGCAATGGTGACATAGGCGCGGTTGCTGGCGGCAAAGCGGGGCAGCCACTTGAGCAGGTACGAGGAAATGTCCTGGAACATCTCTTCGACGTCCGGCTGTGCCGCCAGGTACTCGGCCACCGGTTGATCGAGCCCGGACTGCGCGCGCAGCTCCGGCTTCCAGTAAGGGTTGGGCAGGCAGCGCACGTCGAACACCAGATCGGCGTCCACCGGCATGCCACGCTTGAACCCGAAAGACTCGACCAGGAACGCAGTGCCGGGCTCCGGCTGATTCAGCAAGCGCAGCTTGATGGTATCGCGCAGCTGATACAGGTTCAGATTGGTGGTGTTGACCTTGAGGTCGGCCAGATCGGCGATAGGCCCCAGCAGATTGGTTTCGTCCTCTATCGCTTCCGCCAGCGAGCGATTGGCGCTGCTGAGCGGGTGACGACGGCGTGTTTCCGAGAAGCGTTTGAGCAGGGTTTCTTCGTCGGCGTCCAGATACAGCACATCGCACTGGATATGCCGGCTGCGGACCTCTTCCAACAGCTCGGGAAACCGTGACAGGTGGCTTGGCAAGTTACGCGCATCGATGGACACGGCCACCAGCGGTTGTGCCAGTTCGGTGTGAATCAGCGCACGCTCGGCCAGTTCCGGTAGCAGGCCGGCCGGCAGGTTGTCGATGCAGTAATAGCCGTTGTCCTCGAGAACATCGAGGGCGGTGCTTTTACCTGAGCCGGAGCGGCCGCTGACAATGATCAAGCGCATGATTAGTGACCGTTTTGCTCGTCCAGGACAACCTGATACAAGGCTTCGTTGCTCGGGGCGCTGCGCAGTTTTTCGCGCACTTCCTTGCGGTCAAGCATGCTGGCGATCTGGCGCAGCAATTCCAGGTGTGCATCGGTGGCGGCTTCCGGGACCAGCAGCACGAACAGCAGGTCAACCGGGGCACCGTCGATGGCGTCGAAATCGATGGGCGCATCCAGGTGCATCAAGGCACTGATGGGCGAGTTGCAGCCCTTCAGGCGACAGTGGGGTATGGCAATGCCGTTGCCAAAACCGGTCGAACCGAGTTTTTCACGGGCAATAAGAGCCTCGAAGACATCTTGCATCTCCAGATCCGGCACTTCCCGGGCGATCAGGTTGGCAATTTGCTCGAGGGCTTTCTTTTTACTGCCGCCCGGCACGTTCACCTGGGAACGGCCGGGGGTCAGGATGTTTTCAAGTCGGATCATGGATTGGGGGTGTTAACGACCGGTTGCGCCCTGGAGGAGGCTCTGGGTCTTTTCCTTATGCTTTTTGAGTTGGCGATCCAGCTTGTCGGTCAACAGGTCGATGGCGGCATACATGTCCGTATGCTCGGCATTGGCGACCACCTCTCCGCCGGGGATATGCAGCGTGGCTTCGATCTTTTGCAGCAGCTTTTCGACGTTCAGCGTGATTTGCACGTTGGTGATCTTGTCGAAATGCCTCTCTAATCGGTCGAGTTTTTCGCCGATGTAGGTGCGCAGAGGTTCGGTCACTTCCAGTTGGTGTCCACTGATGTTGACTTGCATACAGCTTCTCCTTCGTTGCCAGTGCATAAAGCGGCAGGCAGAAATACCTGCCACTGGAACGCTGTGGCGAGCCCGGCGGCTACATCAACCGCTTCCGTTCGCTGGAAGGCGCGATCCCCAGGGATTCGCGGTACTTGGCGACGGTGCGACGGGCTACCTGAATGCCTTGTGCCTCCAGTAAACCAGCGATCTTGCTGTCACTCAACGGCTTTTTCTGATTTTCCGCGGCAACCAGTTTTTTGATGATCGCGCGGATCGCTGTGGACGAGCATTCACCGCCTTCGGAGGTACTGACGTGGCTGGAGAAAAAGTATTTCAGTTCATAGATGCCCCGTGGGGTATGCATGAATTTTTGCGTGGTTACCCGTGAAATCGTCGATTCGTGCATGCCCACCGCTTCGGCGATGTCATGCAGCACCAACGGCTTCATGGCTTCATCGCCGTACTCCAGAAAGCCGCGTTGATGCTCGACGATCTGGGTGGCTACTTTCATCAGGGTTTCGTTGCGGCTTTGCAGGCTCTTGATGAACCAGCGAGCTTCCTGCAACTGATTACGCATGAAGGTGTTGTCGGCGCTGGTGTCGGCGCGGCGCACGAAACCGGCGTATTGGGCGTTGACCCGCAGGCGTGGTACCGATTCCTGGTTCAGCTCCACCAGCCAGCGCTCGTTGTCCTTGCGCACGATCACGTCAGGAACGACGTATTCGGCTTCGGTGGACTCGATTTGCGAGCCCGGGCGCGGGTTGAGGCTCTGGACCAGTTCGATCACCTGGCGCAGTTCATCTTCCTTAAGCTTCATGCGGCGCATCAGCTGGCTGTAGTCGCGGCTGCCGAGCAGGTCGATGTAATCGGTGACCAGGCGCTTGGCCTCGGCCAGCCAAGGGGTCTTGGCGGGCAGTTGGCGCAGTTGCAGCAGCAGGCATTCGCCGAGGTTGCGGGCGCCGATGCCGGCGGGTTCGAATTGCTGGATGCGGTGCAGGACGGCTTCGATTTCGTCCAGTTCGATATCCAGTTCCGGATCGAAGGCTTCGAGGATTTCCTCGAGGGTTTCGTCCAGGTAGCCCTGATTGTTGATGCAGTCGATCAGGGTTACGGCGATGAGGCGATCGGTGTCGGACATCGGTGCCAGGTTCAGTTGCCAGAGCAAATGGCTTTGCAGGCTTTCACCGGCCGATGTGCGGGTGGTGAAATCCCACTCGTCGTCATCGTTGCTCGGCAGGCTGCTGGCGCTGGTCTGGTAGACGTCTTCCCAGGCCGTGTCGACGGGCAGTTCGTTGGGAATGCGCTCGTTCCAGTCGCCTTCCTCGAGGTTATCCACCGTCGGGGCGGTTTCCTGATAGGAGGGTTCCTGAATGTCAGCGTTGGGTTGCTGTTCGGCTTTGTCGGCCAAGGGATCGGCGTTATCGAAGTCGTCGCCTTCTTCCTGGCGTTCGAGCATCGGATTGGACTCCAGGGCCTCCTGGATTTCCTGTTGCAGGTCCAGGGTCGACAATTGGAGCAGGCGGATGGCCTGTTGCAGCTGCGGTGTCATCGTCAGCTGCTGGCCCATTCTCAAGACTAGCGATGGTTTCATGGCAGGGGCTTAACACCTTATTCGCCGGCGCACATGCGCCATCCACTACAGGGCGCCGAAGCGCCAAACTTAAGCAAATTATATGCCCGAAACTGCAGCGTTTGCCTAGAGCGCTGTAACAATAAAAACCTATTGATTTTTTATCGAGACAAGCGCTCGGACAATCAGCCAGACACCTCAGTGCTTACAGGCGGAACTCGTGGCCCAGATACACTTCCTTGACCAGTTGGTTGGCCAGGATGGTGGCGGAGTCACCTTCAGCGATCAGCTGACCATCGTTGACGATGTAGGCGGTTTCGCAGATATCCAGGGTTTCACGGACGTTGTGGTCAGTGATCAGTACGCCAATGCCTTTGGCCTTGAGGTGGTGGATGATCTGCTTGATGTCGCCGACCGAAATCGGGTCCACGCCGGCGAAGGGTTCGTCGAGGAGGATGAATTTCGGGTTGGTGGCCAATGCCCGGGCGATTTCCACACGGCGGCGTTCACCACCGGACAGGCTCATGCCGAGGTTGTCGCGGATGTGGTGGATGTGGAATTCCTGCAGCAGGCTTTCCAGCTCTTTGCGGCGACCGGCCTTGTCGAGTTCCTTGCGGGTTTCGAGGATGGCCATGATGTTGTCGGCCACCGAAAGCTTGCGGAAGATCGACGCTTCTTGCGGAAGATAGCCGATACCGGCCTTCGCACGGCCGTGCATAGGCTGGTGGCTGACGTCCAGGTCGTCGATCAGTACGCGGCCCTGGTCGGCCTGTACCAGGCCGACGATCATGTAGAAGCAAGTCGTCTTGCCGGCGCCGTTGGGGCCAAGCAGGCCGACAATCTGACCGCTGTCGATGGACAGGCTGACGTCACGCACGACCTGGCGGTTCTTGTAGCTCTTGGCCAGATGCTGAGCTTTCAGAGTTGCCATTACTGGGCCTTCTGCTCGTCGGTTTTCTTCTTCGGCTGGATCACCATATCGATGCGCGGACGCTGCTCGGTGACCTTGTTGCCGGTGGCGCGGCCGGCGCTCGCAAGCTTCTTGACCGTGTCATAGACGATTTTCTCGCCCTGAGTGGTGTTGTTGTCCTTATCGATGACTTTCGCGCGATCGATCAGCACGACGCGGTTCTGCGAAGCGTGGTACTGGATAGTCACACCCCAACCCTGAACAGGCTTGGTGTCGCCCTGGGTCTGGAGTTGCTCGAAGTAGGCGAGGTTGCCCACCGAAGTCACCACGTCGATGTCGCCGGTCGGGGTGCGGGTGATGGTCACGGTGTTGCCGGTGACCTTCATCGAGCCCTGGGTGATGATCACGTCACCTTTATAGGTGGCAACGCCATTCTTGTCGTCCAGTTGGGCGTCGTCGGCCTGAATGCGGATAGGCTGCTCTTGATCGTTCGGCAGAGCCCAGGCGCTCACGCTTCCCAGTGCTGCGCCCAGACTGAGCAAAATAGGGAGAGTTTTAACGAGCCTCATACTGTCCTCTTACGTTCGATAGCAGGTGTATCCTGCTTTCTTTCAAGTACGCTTTCATTCCGTTGCCTGTCGATACACCGCCGGCGCCGTCGATTCTAACGGGTTGATCGGTCTGCGCATATTGCTGCTGCGGGAACACGGTCATACGGGTGCTGGTAATCAGGGTTTTGCGGTTTTTTTCGTCGAAGCGCGTGATACGTACCGAGTCAATCAGCTCGACCTGAGTGCCGTCCGGGTTGACTTCGCCGCGCTCGCTCTGGACGTGCCAGGGGAACTCGGTGCCGCGAAACATGTTCAGGTCAGGATTGGTCAGCAACGTCACTTCGGTCGCTTTCAGGTGTTCGACCTTGTCGGACGTCATTTCGTACTGCAATTTGCCGTCCGGCAAGTACTGCACGCTGTGGGCGTGGATCGCGTAATAGTCGATCGCCGCTTCATCGACAGGCGCCACCGGCTTGTCGAGGAAGCGTTCCGGGCTGATGTTCCAGTAGCCGACCGCGGCGAACAGCGCTGCGATGCAACCGAATATCAGAATGTTGCGAATCTTTTTGCTCAGCATGATGGGCTCACAGGTATGCGGCGTTGGCCGCATCGAGATGGCCTTGGGCGCGCAGGATCAATTCGCAGAATTCACGAGCGGCGCCTTCGCCACCACGGGCCTGGGTGATGCCATGGGCATGTTCGCGCACGAAGCTGGCAGCGTTGGCCACCGCCATGCCCAGGCCAACACGGCGAATCACCGGCAGGTCTGGCAGGTCGTCGCCGAGGTAGGCCACTTGTTCATAGCTTAGGTTGAGCTGGGCAAGAAGCCCGTCGAGCACCACCAGTTTGTCTTCCCGGCCCTGGAACAGATGTGGAATGCCGAGGTTCTTCGCACGCCGCTCGACCACCGGCGTCTTGCGGCCGCTGATGATAGCGGTCTGCACGCCGGCGGCCATCAACATCTTGATGCCCTGGCCGTCGAGGGTGTTGAAGGTCTTGAACTCGCTACCGTCTTCGAGGAAGTACAGGCGCCCGTCGGTCAGCACGCCGTCGACGTCGAATACCGCCAGTTTGATCTGTTTGCCGCGTTGCAGCAGGTCCGTGCTCATTACATTACTCCCGCACGCAGCAAGTCGTGCATGTTCAAGGCGCCGACCGGGCGGTCTTCGCTGTCGACCACTACCAGCGCGTTGATCTTGTGGTCTTCCATGATTTTCAACGCCTCGGCGGCGAGCATCTCGGCGCGGGCGGTCTTGCCGTGGGCAGTCATCACTTCGTCAATGGTCGTACTGTGGATATCAATGGTGCGGTCCAGAGTGCGGCGCAGATCGCCATCAGTGAAGATCCCGGCGAGCTTTCCATCGGTGTTCAGTACGACGGTCATGCCCAGCCCCTTGCGGGTCATTTCCATCAAGGCATCCTTGAGCAGCGTACCGCACACCACTTGCGGTAACTCGGCGCCGGCATGCATGACGTTTTCCACTTTCAGTAACAAGCGGCGGCCAAGGGCGCCACCCGGGTGGGAAAAAGCGAAATCTTCAGCGGTAAAACCGCGAGCTTCAAGCAAGGCAACGGCGAGGGCGTCACCCATGACCAGCGCAGCGGTGGTCGATGAGGTGGGTGCCAGATTCAACGGGCAGGCTTCGTGTTCGACGCTTACATTGAGGTTGACTTCCGCTGCCTTGGCCAGCGGCGACTCGGGGTTACCGGTCAGGCTGATCATTTGAATGCCCAGGCGCTTGATCAGCGGCAGCAAGGTGACGATTTCGTTGGTAGACCCGGAGTTCGACAGCGCCAGAATGATGTCGTCACGGGTAATCATGCCCATGTCGCCGTGGCTGGCCTCGGCCGGGTGCACGAAAAAGGCTGTGGTGCCGGTACTGGCCAGGGTGGCGGCAATCTTGTTGCCAATGTGCCCCGATTTGCCCATGCCGACCACGACCACACGGCCTTTGCTGGCCAGAATCATCTCGCAAGCGCGTACGAAATCTGCGTCGATATGGGGTAGCAAGCCTTGTACGGCTTCCAGTTCGAGGCGGATGGTACGTTGTGCTGATTGAATCAGGTCGCTGGATTGGTTCATGTCGGAAATCATATAGCCTGATGAAAAGGCGGCGATTATAGCGGTAATGATCGAAACCCTCACGCAAGTTCGTCGCGGTTTGTCATTCCTTGTTACCGAATCCCTCTAAATAGATGATTTCAGGCCGTCATGTTGCTGAACGTGCCCGGCTTGGGCCTTGGGCGCTTGGCCTTTGCAGTGATATAGTTCGCCGCCAGTTCGGCCTGCCCGGGGAGGTATGTGCTTTCGCCAGAAAGCCAGGCGTCCGAGTGAGAGGCTGCATCGCAAGGAGTTTAGATGAGTGCCGATAACGCCTACGCGGTCGAGCTGAAGGGACTGACCTTCAAGCGCGGTTCGCGCAGCATTTTCAATAACGTCGATATCCGCATCCCGCGCGGCAAGGTCACCGGCATCATGGGGCCTTCCGGGTGTGGCAAGACCACGCTGTTGCGGCTGATGGGCGCACAATTGCGTCCCACCAGCGGCGAAGTCTGGGTCAACGGCCAGAACCTGCCAACGTTGTCGCGCAGCGATTTGTTCGATGCGCGCAAGCACATGGGCGTGCTGTTTCAGAGCGGCGCACTGTTTACCGATCTCGATGTGTTCGAGAACGTCGCCTTTCCGTTGCGCGTTCATACCGCGCTGCCGGAAGAAATGATTCGCGACATTGTCCTGCTCAAATTGCAGGCCGTGGGCTTGCGTGGTGCCATCGACCTGATGCCCGACGAATTATCCGGCGGTATGAAGCGTCGCGTCGCGCTGGCCCGGGCGATTGCCCTCGATCCGCAAATTCTCATGTATGACGAGCCCTTTGTCGGTCAGGACCCGATCGCCATGGGCGTGCTGGTGCGCCTGATCCGCCTGCTCAACGATGCGCTGGGCATCACCAGCATCGTGGTCTCCCACGATCTGGCCGAGACCGCGAGCATCGCCGATTACCTCATTGTGGTGGGCGACGGACAAGTGTTGGGGCAGGGCACGCCCAAGGAATTGATGAGCTCCGACGAGCCACGTATTCGTCAATTCATGACAGGCGAACCCGACGGCCCGGTCGCATACCACTTTCCAGCGACGGATTACCGCGCAGATCTTCTGGGGACGCGCTGATGCGCAAGATTTCACTGATAGAAAGAGTACGTCGGTTCGGTTATGCCGGCATCGAAGTGCTGGCGGTGTTCGGGCGTTCGGCGCTGTTCCTGTTTCATGCCTTGCTCGGTCGTGGCGGCATCGGTGGCGGTTTTGGCCTGCTGGTCAAGCAACTGCATTCGGTGGGCGTGATGTCCCTGGTGATCATTGTGGTCTCCGGGGTGTTCATCGGCATGGTGCTGGCACTGCAGGGCTTCAACATTCTGTCCAGCTACGGTTCGGAGCAGGCGGTCGGGCAGATGGTTGCGCTGACGCTGCTGCGGGAGCTGGGGCCGGTGGTCACTGCGTTGTTGTTCGCCGGGCGTGCGGGTTCGGCGCTGACCGCCGAAATCGGCAACATGAAGTCCACCGAGCAGTTGTCCAGCCTGGAAATGATCGGGGTCGACCCGCTCAAGTACATCATTGCCCCGCGCCTGTGGGCCGGCTTCATTTCCCTGCCAGTGCTGGCAATGATTTTCAGCGTGGTGGGTATCTGGGGCGGTTCGTGGGTGGCCGTCGACTGGCTGGGGGTCTATGAAGGCTCTTACTGGTCGAACATGCAAAACAGCGTGACGTTTGTCGACGATGTGCTCAACGGTATTATCAAAAGCATCGTTTTTGCCTTCGTCGTGACCTGGATCGCCGTATTCCAAGGCTATGACTGCGAGCCCACTTCCGAGGGGATCAGTCGTGCCACTACCAAGACCGTGGTGTACGCCTCTTTGGCGGTACTCGGCCTGGACTTTATTCTGACCGCCTTGATGTTTGGAGATTTCTGATGCAAAACCGCACCCTGGAAATCGGTGTCGGCCTTTTCTTGCTGGCTGGCATCCTGGCTTTGCTGTTGCTTGCGTTGCGGGTCAGTGGTCTGTCCCCGAGCGCAACCACCGATACTTATAAACTTTATGCGTATTTCGACAATATCGCCGGTTTGACGGTCAGAGCTAAAGTGACCATGGCCGGTGTGACCATCGGCAAGGTCACGGCGATCGATCTGGACCGCGACAGCTTCACCGGTCGGGTGACCATGCAACTGGAAAAGCGCGTAGATAATCTGCCGACTGACTCCACTGCATCTATCCTGACCGCTGGTCTGTTGGGTGAGAAATACATCGGTATCAGCGTGGGCGGGGAAGCAACCCTGCTCAAGGATGGTGGAACCATCCACGACACGCAGTCGTCGCTGGTGCTCGAGGACCTGATCGGTAAATTTCTGCTCAATACCGTTAGCAAAGACGCCAAATGAGGAGCTTTTGAATGATCTCTATCTTGCGACGTGGCCTGTTGGTAATACTCGCGGCCTTGCCGTTGATGGCTAACGCCGTGGCGGCGCCTTCCGCGCACGATCTGGTACAGGACACCACCTCCCGGCTGCTGGCGGATCTTTCCGCCAACAAAGCAAAGTACAAGCAGGATCCGCAAGACTTTTATTCGGCGCTGAACACCATCGTTGGCCCTGTAGTCGATGCCGAGGGCATTTCCAAGAGCATCATGACGGTCAAGTATTCGCGCAAAGCCACTCCTGAGCAAATGCGCACGTTTGAAGAAAACTTCAAAAGAGGCCTGTTTCAGTTCTATGGCAATGCCCTGCTGGAATACGACAACCAGGGTATCGTCGTCGAGCCTGCCAAGGATGAGTCGGGAGACCGTACCAGCGTTGGCATGTCGGTCAAAGGCAGCAGCGGCGCGATCTATCCTGTGTCTTACACACTCGAAAAGATCAATGGCGAGTGGAAGCTGCGCAACGTGATCATCAATGGCATCAACATCGGCAAGCTGTTCCGCGATCAGTTCGCTGACGCGATGCAGCGCAATGGCAACGACCTGGACAAGACCATCAACGGTTGGGCCGGGGAAGTCGCCAAAGCCAAGGAAGCCACCGAAAAATCCACCGAGAAACAAGCCCAATGAGTGAGTCGGCCATTCGCATGAGCGAAGCCGGCGAGCTGTTGCTCAGCGGCGTGCTGGATTACCGCACGGGTCCGAACCTGCGCAAGCAGGGTCAGGCGCTGATCAAGTCCAGCAAAGCGGCTGCGCTGGTGGTCGATTGCTCCGCGGTGGAGAAGTCCAGCAGCGTCGGCTTGTCGCTGCTGCTGTGCTTCATGCGCGATGCTCAGGCGGCCGGCAAGGCCTTGAGCATTCGCGCGATGCCCGAAGACATGCGTGAAATCGCTCAGGTCAGCGAATTGACCGAGCTGTTGGCGCATCCCTGAACCACATCTATAAAGAAGCCCCCCGTCAGAGTCCTGCTTCGCGGGGTTCGCAGGCGCGGGGCTTTTTTGTATGATGTCCGACCCGCGCGCACAGGGCGCCGATTGAGGTTGAGCATGCAGGCCGTAGAAGTGAAGAGCTTCCTTGAAGGAAAGCTGCCCGGAACGCTGGTAGAAGTTGAGGGCGAAGGCTGCAATTTCCAGCTGAACGTGATTAGCGATGAACTGGCGGCGTTAAGCCCGGTCAAGCGTCAGCAGCAGATCTATGCCCATTTGAACCCATGGATCACCGATGGCAGCATCCATGCGGTCACTATGAAATTTTTCAGCAGCGCGGCCTGGGCCGAGCGCACCTGAGCCCAAGGGCGTCGAGATTCTTATGGATAAATTGATTATTACCGGTGGCGCTCGTCTTGATGGCGAGATCCGCATCTCCGGGGCAAAGAACTCTGCCCTGCCGATCCTGGCTGCCACCTTGCTGTGCGATGGCCCGGTGACCGTGGCCAACTTGCCGCACCTGCACGACATCACCACCATGATCGAGCTGTTCGGTCGCATGGGCATTGAGCCGGTGATCGACGAGAAACTCAGCGTCGAAATCGACCCGCGCACCATCAAGACCCTGATCGCGCCGTACGAACTGGTGAAAACCATGCGTGCCTCGATCCTGGTGCTGGGCCCGATGGTTGCCCGTTTCGGTGAAGCCGAAGTCGCACTGCCTGGCGGTTGCGCCATCGGTTCGCGTCCAGTCGACCTGCACATCCGTGGCCTTGAAGCCATGGGCGCGGTCATCGACGTCGAAGGCGGCTACATCAAGGCCAAGGCCCCTGAAGGCGGCCTGCGCGGTGCGCACTTCTTCTTCGACACCGTCAGCGTGACCGGTACCGAGAACATCATGATGGCCGCCGCTCTGGCCAAGGGCCGCAGCGTGCTGGCAAACGCTGCTCGCGAGCCTGAAGTCGTCGACCTGGCGAACTTCCTGAACGCCATGGGCGCGAAGGTTTCCGGTGCCGGCACCGACACCATCACCATCGATGGCGTCGAGCGTCTGCACACCACCACTTACAAAGTGATGCCTGACCGTATCGAAACCGGCACCTACCTGGTGGCGGCAGCGGTCACCGGCGGGCGTGTGAAGGTCAAGGACACCGATCCGACCATCCTCGAAGCTGTTCTGGAGAAACTCCGCGAGTCGGGTGCTGAAATCACCTGCGGTGAAGACTGGATCGAGCTGAACATGCACGGCAAGCGGCCGAAAGCCGTTAACGTGCGGACCGCTCCATACCCGGCGTTCCCGACCGACATGCAAGCACAGTTCATCTCTCTCAACGCCATTGCCGAAGGCACCGGTGCGGTGATCGAGACGATCTTCGAAAACCGCTTCATGCACGTTTACGAACTGCACCGTATGGGGGCTCACATCCAGGTCGAAGGTAACACCGCCATCGTTACCGGCATCGAAAAGCTCAAGGGCGCGCCAGTCATGGCCACCGACCTGCGTGCTTCGGCCAGCCTGGTGATTTCGGCGCTGATTGCCGAAGGTGATACCTTGATCGACCGCATCTACCACATCGACCGTGGTTACGAGTGCATCGAAGAGAAACTGCAGATGCTCGGCGCCAAGATCCGCCGCGTACCGGGCTAGTTTCTGCTGCATGGGCGCAAGGACGCTGCCCGTTGATTTGTTGAAGTCGAGCCGGTTTCCGGCTCGATGTGTGTCCGGCGCCGTTTGCGACCGGGCATGAGTACCTTGATAAGGACTGACGTTTCCCATGTTGACTATCGCACTGTCCAAGGGCCGCATCCTTGACGACACCCTGCCGCTTCTGGCTGAAGCGGGCATTGTGCCGACCGAGAATCCGGACAAGAGCCGCAAGCTGATCATCCCCACGACCCAGGCCGATGTGCGCTTGCTGATCGTGCGCGCCACCGATGTGCCGACTTATGTCGAGCATGGTGCCGCGGACCTCGGCGTCGCCGGTAAAGATGTGCTGATGGAATATGGTGGCCAGGGTCTGTACGAGCCTCTGGATCTGCGAATTGCCCTCTGCAAGCTGATGACCGCCGGCCGTGTCGGCGATGTCGAGCCCAAGGGCCGTCTGCGGGTGGCGACCAAATTCGTCAACGTCGCCAAGCGTTACTACGCCGAGCAGGGCCGTCAGGTCGACATCATCAAGCTCTACGGCTCGATGGAGCTGGCGCCGCTGATCGGTCTGGCGGACAAGATCATCGACGTGGTCGACACCGGTAACACCCTGCGTGCCAATGGCCTGGAACCCCAGGATTTCATTGCCGACATCAGCTCCCGGCTGATCGTCAACAAAGCTTCGATGAAAATGCAACACGCCCGTATCCAGGCGTTGATCGACACCCTGCGCAAGGCAGTGGAGTCTCGACACCGCGGCTGATTCACCTGCGCGACCTTGAGTCGCGCCCGTCTATCCGCCTCATAGCCAGAATTCTCAGGTGCCCAAGCGGAAACGACTGCTAAGTTAGGGCGCCTGAGTTTTTGCCAATCCTATGAGGCTCTCGCTATGACCGCACCGACTGCAATTCGCCGACTCAATGCTGCTGATCCGGATTTCGCACATCATCTGGATCATCTGCTGAGCTGGGAAAGTGTGTCTGACGACTCGGTCAATCAGCGGGTGCTGGACATCATCAAGGCTGTACGCGAGCGTGGCGACGCGGCGGTGGTCGAGTTCACCCAGAAGTTCGATGGCCTGCAAGTAGCATCCATGGCGGATTTGATCCTGCCTCGTGAACGCCTGGAACTGGCATTGACCCGCATCACCGCGCCTCAGCGTGAAGCGTTGGAGAAGGCAGCGGCCCGTGTGCGCAGCTACCACGAAAAACAGAAGCAGGATTCCTGGAGCTACACCGAAGCCGATGGCACGGTGCTGGGCCAGAAGGTCACACCGCTGGACCGCGCCGGTCTGTACGTACCGGGCGGCAAGGCGTCCTACCCGTCGTCGGTGCTGATGAACGCGATTCCAGCCAAGGTGGCGGGCGTGACCGAAGTGGTCATGGTCGTGCCAACCCCGCGCGGTGAAGTCAACGAACTGGTGCTGGCCGCGGCCTGCATCGCCGGCGTCGACCGGGTGTTCACCATCGGCGGCGCCCAAGCGGTTGCGGCGCTGGCTTATGGCACCGAAAGCGTGCCGAAAGTCGACAAAGTGGTCGGCCCGGGCAACATCTATGTCGCCACTGCCAAGCGCCATGTGTTCGGCCAGGTCGGTATCGACATGATCGCCGGTCCATCGGAGATTCTGGTGGTGTGCGACGGCCAGACCGACCCGGACTGGATTGCCATGGACCTGTTCTCCCAGGCCGAGCACGACGAAGATGCCCAGGCGATTCTGGTCAGCCCGGACGCCGAGTTCCTCGACAAGGTCGCGGCGAGCATCGCCAAACTGCTGCCAACCATGGAACGCGCCGAGATCATCGAAACTTCGATCAATGGCCGTGGCGCGCTGATCAAGGTTCGCGACATGGAACAAGCCATCGAAGTGGCCAACCGCATCGCGCCGGAGCACCTGGAGTTGTCGGTCGCCGACCCGCAGGCCTGGCTGCCGCAGATCCGCCACGCCGGGGCGATCTTCATGGGCCGTCACACCTCCGAAGCCCTGGGAGACTACTGTGCAGGCCCGAACCATGTGTTGCCGACGTCCGGCACCGCGCGCTTCTCTTCGCCGCTGGGTGTGTATGACTTCCAGAAGCGTTCGTCGATCATCTTCTGCTCCGAGCAGGGTGCCTCCGAACTGGGCAAGACTGCTTCCGTGCTGGCCCGTGGCGAGTCGTTGACCGCTCACGCGCGTAGCGCCGAATACCGCATCGTTGACGAAGACTTTCTTCAAGGGCTGGGGAACTGAACATGAGTAAATTCTGGAGCCCGTTCGTCAAGAATCTGGTGCCTTACGTGCCGGGCGAGCAGCCGAAACTGGCGAAACTGGTGAAACTCAACACCAACGAAAACCCGTACGGCCCATCGCCTAAAGCCTTGGCGGCGATGCAAACCGAGCTGAACGACAACCTGCGTCTGTACCCGGACCCGAACAGCGACGTGCTCAAACAAGCCGTTGCCAAATACTACGGCGTGCAAAGCAATCAGGTGTTCCTCGGCAACGGTTCCGATGAAGTCCTGGCGCACATCTTTCACGGTTTGCTGCAACACGATAAACCACTGCTGTTCCCGGACATCAGCTACAGCTTCTATCCGGTTTACTGCGGGCTGTACGGCATTGCGTTCGACGCGGTGCCGCTGGACGAGCAGTTCCAGATCAACCCGGCGGACTACGCCAAGCCGAATGGCGGGATCATTTTCCCTAACCCGAACGCACCGACCGGTTGCCTGCTGGCGCTGGACGCTGTCGAGCAAATCCTCAAGGCCAGCCCGGATTCAGTGGTCGTGGTGGATGAGGCTTACATCGATTTCGGTGGCGAAACGGCGATCACGCTGGTGGACCGTTATCCGAACCTGTTGGTGACTCAGACCCTGTCCAAGTCCCGTTCGCTGGCGGGCCTGCGGGTTGGCCTGGCGGTGGGGCACCCGGACCTGATCGAGGCGCTGGAGCGGATCAAGAACAGCTTCAACTCCTACCCGCTGGATCGCCTGGCGATTGTCGGGGCTGCGGCGGCGTTCGAAGATCGCGAGTATTTCGACAAGACCTGCCGGTTGGTCATCGAGAGTCGCGAGCAGGTGGTCGCGCAGTTGGAAGCGAAGGGGTTTGAGGTGTTGCCGTCGGCGGCGAACTTCATTTTCGCCCGTCACCCGAAGCACGATGCGGCAGGGCTGGCGGCGAAGTTGCGTGAACAGGGCGTGATCGTTCGGCACTTCAAGCAGGAGCGGATTGCCCAGTTCCTGCGGATCTCCATTGGCGCACCGGAGCAGAACCAGGCACTGATCGACGGCCTCGGCGACCTGTAAGGCTTCCCCGATCCTGTTGGAGCGAGCCTGCTCGCGATGAGGCCATAACATTCAGCATTGATGTTGAATGCAAAACCGCTATCGCGAGCAGGCTCGCTCCCACAAGGTTTTGTGGGTTACTCGTGATGCGGTTCGCCCAGGAACGTCAACGAGCTGAAGAGCCCGCGCGTCGCCACATCCGGATTGTCCTTGAGCTGCACTTCTATCTGCGCCGCAATCACATTCAACCCCTCATTACGCACCAATACTTGCGCCCGACCCTCTGCGTCGGTTTCTGTGCTCAAGGTATTGGGCGCGCTGCGATAATCACCCACCAACTTCACACCCGCCGCCGGCTTACCGTCCAATAGCACTCGAACCGGCAACGACTTACCCGGCCCAACGGTCAGCGGATCGACCTCCGGCAGAATCAGCAATTTCATCTGATCGAGCTTCGGCAGCTTCGCCCCCGGCTGGTAAATCGCCAGGCTGTATTTGAAGGTATGGGTCGACTCAATGGCCCCCGGCACCTTGCTGCGCCCTTCGTTGATCCACTTTTTGTCGGCGGTCTGCGACCACATGCCGTTGTTCAGCGCCACAGCCATCACTGCCGGTGGTTTCAACGGTTGCAGGCGGGCGTGGTCGGCCAGGCGCTGCACGCTCACCGGGATCATTTTGCCGTTGACGTCATAGGCCCAGGCACCGCTGATTTTCTGCGCGTTGAAGGCGTCGTCCTCGGCGCCATCACCATAGATGGCTTCGATATTGCCGCGACGTTGTTCTGTCCACAGGCCATGGGCCGCGACGTGAGTCGCAAACATCGTGCCGAGCAGCCCCAGCAGAACCAGTGATTTAGCTTGTTGCATGGTGATTTTTCCTTTTACAGGTTGAGTGTCAGGCTGACGGTGAAATTGCGCGGCTCGCCGGGGTTGACCCAGTAGTTGCTGTAGGAGCGCTCGAAGTATTTCTCGTCGAAAAGGTTGTTCAGGTTCAGGCCCACGGTGACGTTTTCGCTGGCCTTGTAATGGGCCAGCAGATCGACGGTGTGGTAGGCCGGCAATTCGAATTCGCTGCCGGCTTCCCCCGAGCGATCGCCGACATAGGTGAACGCGGCGCCGAGGTCCGAGCCGCGCAAATGACCATCCTGAAATTCATAAACCCCCAGCAAGCTGCCGCTGCGCTTAGCCACGCCGAGAATCCGGCTGCCGGTGGGAATGACTTTGTCACCTCGGGTGACTTCGGCGTCGATGTAAGCGAAGGCACCGATCACTCGCACGGCGTCGGTCACTTGCCCGGTGACTTGCAGGTCGACGCCCTGGCTGCGGGCCTTGCCCATGGCACGGCTGGAGTCGGTGCCCGGGTCGAGGGCCAGGACGTTTTCCTTGTCGATATGGAAGACGGCGAGGGTGCTGCTCAAGCGATCGTCGAACAGCTCGCTCTTGATCCCGACTTCATAGCCGACGCCTTCTTCCGGATCGAAGGATTTGCCGGCGGCATCCAGGCCATTGTTCGGTTTGAACGAGGTGGAAGCGTTGGCGAACAACCCCACTTCGGGCGTCAGTTGGTAGAGCAGGCCAGCCCGTTGAGTCAGCGCATCGTGGCGCTGGCGGCTGGTCGCATTGCGGCTGTGATCGTCGATGCTTTGTTCGAAATGTTCAAAGCGCACACCGAGCATGCCGCGCAGTTTGTCGGTGAAAACGATCTGGTCTTGAAGATTCAGCGCCTGACTTTCGACGTGCTCGAAGAAGTCGCTCCCCGAGCGCACGCCATTGGGTTTTGGCTGGCCGTAGATCGGCTGATAGATGTCGATGGCGTAGGGGCCGCCGGCAATGGTCGTGACCCGTTCGTTCTTGCGGAAATTCTCGTACTCGCTGCCGATCAGCAGTTCGTGTTGCCAGCTGCCGATGTCGAACAGGCCGCGCAGTTCGAGTTGCGTAATGCTGTCATGCCAGTTGGTATCGCGCTCGCGGTAGCGGCGGTTGAGGGTATGGCCGTCGGCGTTCAATGGACGATTTTCGGAAGCGAAGCCCCAGAGCTTGCCTTCCTTGTAATGGCTGGCCAGGCGCAGCTTCCAGCTGTCGTTGAGCTGATGTTCGAGCGCGGCTTGCAGCAGGTTGTTGTGGTTGTCGATGTTGCCGTCGTTGGGTTCGCCGAGGAAGGTCGAGCGGGAGACGCCGCTCCACTTATTGTCTGGCGCGACGATGCCACGATCGAATGTCGAGCTGTGGCGGACGAACTCGCTCTCGACCAACAGGCTGGTGTCCGGGTTCAGCTGCCAGCTGAACGAAGGTGCAACGAACACGCGCTGGCTGTCGACGTGATCGCGAAAGCTGTGGTTGTCCTCGACAGCCAGGTTCACCCGGGACAGAACGTTGCCGGCATCATCCAGCGGTGTGTTGACGTCCACGGCGGTGCGATAACGATCCCAACTGCCAGCACTGGTTTGCAGCGTGGTGAATGCCTCGGGCTGGGGTTTCTTGGTGACGATGTTCACCGTACCGCCCGGATCGCCGCGCCCATAGAGGCTGGCGGCCGGGCCTTTGAGCACTTCGATGCGTTCGATGTTGGCCACGTCCGGCGTACTTGGATAGCCGCGGTTGGCGCTGAAGCCGTCCTTGTAGAACTCCGAGGTGGTGAAGCCGCGTACGCTGTATTCGTAGAGCGTCAGGCCGCCGAAGTTGTTCTGCTTCGACACACCGCCGGCAAAATCCAGCGCGCGCTCGACATGGGTGCTGCCCAGGTCCTTGAGCACGCTGACGGGAATCACGCTGATCGATTGCGGGATGTCGCGAAGGGCGGTGTCGGTTTTGGTCGCGCTGGAAGAGCGTGTTGCACGATAGCCCTTGACCGGGCCGGTGGAGGACTCGTAATTGGAGGTGACGCTGATGGCGTCCAGTTCAACGGTTTGGGGTTCTTCGGCGAAGACCGGATCCCCCAGCAGACCGAGGGCCAATCCGGCCAGGGAAGCCATTGTTCGAGACGACATGTTATGTTGTTCCCAATAGTGATATTGAAACAATATAACATGCTTAATGAGAATGTATGCTGTTAACAGTTCGGGCGTTATAGGGCTGCTGAAGGCGTAAAAAGATCGCAGCCTTCGGCAGCGCCTACGGGCTTACTCTTCTTCTTTTTCCTTGACTGGCGCGGGAGGCGGGCGCAGACCGATTTCTGCCGTCAGCTTGAGCTCTTTGCCGTTGCGCATGACTTGAATCGTGACCTTGTCGGTCGGCTTGATTCGCGCCACCTGGTTCATTGACTTGCGACCATCGCCAGCCGGTTCGCCATCAATGCTGAGGATCACGTCGCCCAGTTGCAGGCCAGCCTTCTGCGCCGGGCCATCACGAAAAATCCCCGCGACCACAATCCCCGGGCGTCCCGACAGGCCAAACGACTCCGCCAGCTCCTGACTCAACGGTTGCACTTCGATGCCGAGCCAGCCACGAATCACCTGGCCGTGTTCGATGATCGACTTCATCACTTCCATCGCCAGTTTGACCGGGATCGCGAAGCCGATGCCCTGAGAACCGCCGGACTTGGAGAAGATCGCCGTGTTGATCCCGGTCAGGTTGCCATTGGCATCCACCAGCGCCCCGCCGGAGTTGCCGGGGTTGATCGCGGCGTCAGTCTGGATGAAGTCTTCGTAGTTGTTCAGGCCCAACTGATTGCGCCCCGTGGCACTGATGATGCCCATGGTCACGGTCTGGCCGACGCCGAACGGATTGCCGATGGCCAGGGCCACATCGCCGATGCGCAGGTTGTCGGAGCGGCCGACGGTGATCGACGGCAGGTTTTTCAGGTCGATCTTCAACACCGCGAGGTCGGTTTCCGGGTCGCTGCCGATGACCCTGGCCAGGGTTTCACGGCCATCCTTGAGTGCCACCACGATCTGGTCGGCACCGCTGGTCACGTGGTTGTTGGTCAGCAGGTAACCTTCCGGGCTCATGATCACGCCCGAACCGAGGCTCGACTCCATGCGCTTCTGCTTGGGCGAGTTGTCGCCGAAGAAGCGGCGGAACTGCGGATCTTCGAACAGCGGATGGCTGGGTTTGTTGACCACTTTGGTGGTGTACAGGTTGACCACCGACGGCGCGGCCGTGGTCACTGCGTCGGCGTAGGACACCGGGCCCTGTTGCAGGCCGATGGTTTGCGGGGCTTGTTGCAGATTGACGTCGAGGCTTGGCAGCCCGACCCACTGCGGGTAACGCTGAATAATCAGTAGAGCGACAAGCACGCCGGCCAACAGCGGCCAGCCGGAAAAACGCAGCGCCTTGAGCATTAAGCACGTCCTGAGAGGTTGCAGGCGGTATGAGACCGCCCATAATGTGGCGCATTATACGAGGCCGCGCGTGCCTCTGAACGGGATATTTAGGAGTCTTTTATGGCCGTCGCCCTGAGCACCCTGGTCGAAGAAGCCGACCGTTACCTGGCAAGTGCGAAGATCGTCGATTACTGCCCCAACGGCTTGCAGGTCGAAGGCCGGCCGCAAGTGATGCGCATCGTCAGCGGTGTCACCGCCAGCCAGGCGCTGCTGGACGCCGCGGTCGAGGCCCAGGCCGATCTGGTGCTGGTGCATCACGGCTACTTCTGGAAAGGCGAGAACCCGTGCATCACCGGCATGAAGCAGCGCCGGTTGAAAACCCTGCTCAAGCACGACATCAGTCTGCTGTCTTATCACTTGCCGCTGGACCTGCACCCGGAAGTCGGGAACAACGTGCAGCTTGCCCGGCAACTGGACATCACCGTCGAAGGCCCGCTGGATCCGGACAATCTGAAAGTCGTCGGGCTGGTCGGCTCGTTGAGCGAACCGATGACCCCCCGCGATTTCGCCCGCCGCGTGCAGGAAGTCATGGGGCGCGAGCCGTTGCTGATCGAAGGCAGCGAGATGATTCGTCGGGTCGGCTGGTGCACCGGTGGCGGCCAGGGTTACATTGATCAGGCAGTGTTGGCCGGCGTTGATCTGTACCTCAGCGGCGAGGCCTCCGAGCAGACGTTCCACAGCGCCCGGGAAAACGACATCAGCTTCATCGCCGCTGGCCACCATGCCACCGAGCGTTACGGTGTGCAGGCGTTGGGCGATTACCTGGCGCGACGTTTCGCCCTCGAGCACATCTTCATCGATTGCCCGAACCCTATTTGATGCTGTACAGATTTTCACTTAACACCGCAATTCAACTGTGGGAGCGAGCCTGCTCGCGATGGCTGCGTCACATTCGACATTCATGTCACTGACACACCGCTATCGCGAGCAGGCTCGCTCCCACAGGTGCTCATACACCCGAACGGGCAGGTATATTCATATACTCTTTCGATCTAGCCGCCGTCCTGATTAGAAGGGGGCGCTGTGCTAGGATTCCCCGCTCGAACACGGCCCGAAGGCCGTCCATAAGATCGTTTTCGTGAGTAGCCATGGTCGACAAACTGACGCATCTGAAACAGCTGGAGGCCGAAAGCATCCACATCATCCGCGAGGTCGCCGCCGAGTTCGATAACCCGGTGATGCTGTACTCCGTCGGTAAAGACTCCGCCGTAATGCTGCATCTTGCGCGCAAGGCATTCTTCCCGGGCAAACTTCCGTTTCCGGTGATGCACGTCGACACCCAGTGGAAGTTCAAGGAAATGTACGCGTTCCGCGACCGCATGGTCGAAGAGCTCGGCCTGGACCTGCTGGTACACGTCAACCCCGAGGGTGTTGCGCAGGGTATCAACCCGCTCACCCACGGCAGTGCCAAGCACACCGACATCATGAAGACCGAAGGCCTCAAACAGGCCCTCGACAAGTATGGCTTCGATGCCGCATTCGGTGGCGCCCGTCGCGACGAAGAGAAGTCCCGGGCCAAAGAGCGCGTGTATTCCTTCCGTGACAGCAAGCACCGCTGGGACCCGAAAAACCAGCGCCCGGAGCTGTGGAACGTCTACAACGGCAAGGTCAACAAGGGCGAATCGATCCGCGTATTCCCGTTGTCGAACTGGACCGAGCTGGACATCTGGCAGTACATCTACCTCGAAGGCATCCCGATCGTGCCGCTGTATTTCGCTGCCGAGCGTGATGTCATCGAGATGAACGGCACCTGGATCATGATCGACGACGAGCGCCTGCTCAATCACCTGAGCGACGAAGACAAGGCGCGCATCGTCAAGAAGAAGGTCCGTTTCCGTACACTGGGCGACTACCCGTTGACCGGTGCTGTCGAGTCCGAGGCCACCAGCCTGACCGACAT
This sequence comes from Pseudomonas sp. EL_65y_Pfl2_R96, assembly GCF_963970905.1. NCBI lineage: Bacteria > Pseudomonadati > Pseudomonadota > Gammaproteobacteria > Pseudomonadales > Pseudomonadaceae > Pseudomonas > Pseudomonas sp. EL_65y_Pfl2_R96. The sequence goes on from NZ_CAXAQH010000008.1 coordinate 21,604, forward strand.
CATTCAGGAAATGCTCCTGACGCGAACTTCCGAACGCCAGGGCCGAGTCATCGATCACGATGGCGCCGGTTCCATGGAAGAAAAGAAACGTCAGGGTTATTTCTAAGGGGTTGTCATGTCGCACGCATCTGATTTGATCAGCGAGGACATCCTCGCCTACCTGGGCCAGCACGAACGCAAGGAAATGCTGCGCTTTCTGACTTGTGGCAACGTCGACGACGGCAAGAGCACCCTGATCGGGCGCCTGCTGCACGACTCCAAAATGATCTACGAAGATCACCTGGAAGCCATTACCCGCGACTCGAAAAAAGTCGGCACCACCGGCGAAGACATCGACCTGGCGTTGCTGGTCGACGGCTTGCAGGCCGAGCGTGAGCAGGGCATCACCATCGATGTCGCCTACCGCTATTTCTCTACCGCCAAGCGCAAATTCATCATCGCCGATACCCCCGGCCATGAGCAGTACACCCGCAACATGGCCACCGGTGCGTCCACCTGTGACCTGGCGATCATCCTGGTCGACGCCCGTTACGGCGTGCAGACCCAGACCCGTCGCCACAGCTTTATCGCCTCGTTGCTGGGCATCAAGCACATCGTGGTCGCCATCAACAAGATGGACCTCAACGGCTTCGACGAAAGCGTGTTCGAGTCGATCAAGGCCGATTACCTGAAGTTCGCCGAAGGCATCGCGTTCAAGCCGAGCACCATGGCGTTCGTGCCGATGTCCGCGCTCAAGGGCGACAACGTGGTGAACAAGTCCGAGCGCTCGCCGTGGTACACCGGCCAGTCGCTGATGGAAATCCTCGAAACCGTCGAAATCGCCAGCGACCGCAACTACACCGACCTGCGTTTCCCGGTGCAGTACGTCAACCGTCCGAACCTGAACTTCCGTGGTTTCGCCGGCACCCTGGCCAGCGGCATCGTGCACAAGGGCGACGAAGTCGTTGTGCTGCCGTCGGGCAAGAGCAGCCGCGTGAAATCCATTGTCACCTTCGAAGGTGAGCTGGAGCATGCAGGCCCTGGTCAAGCGGTGACGCTGACCATGGAAGACGAGATCGACATCTCCCGCGGCGACTTGCTGGTGCACGCCGACAACAAGCCGCAAGTGACTGACGCCTTCGACGCCATGCTGGTGTGGATGGCCGAAGAGCCGATGCTGCCGGGCAAGAAATACGACATCAAGCGTGCCACGACTTACGTGCCGGGTTCGATCACCAGCATCGTCAATCGCGTGGACGTGAACACCTTGGCCGAAGGGCCAGCCAGCTCGCTGCAACTGAACGAGATCGGTCGGGTCAAGATCAGCCTCGACGCGGCTATCGCGCTGGACGGTTACGACAGCAACCGCACCACCGGTTCGTTCATCGTCATCGATCGACTGACCAACGGCACGGTCGCGGCCGGCATGATCATCGCCCAGCCGTTGAGCCATGGCACCAGCACCCACCACGGCAAACTGGCGCACGTGGCCACCGAAGAACGCGCCCAGCGCTTCGGTCAGCAACCGGCCACTGTGTTGTTCAGCGGCCTGTCCGGCGCTGGCAAAAGCACCTTGGCGTATGCGGTTGAACGCAAGCTGTTCGACCTGGGCCGTGCGGTGTTTGTGCTCGATGGCCAGAACCTGCGTCACGACCTGAACAAAGGTCTGCCAAATGATCGCGCCGGGCGGACCGAAAACTGGCGTCGTGCGGCGCACGTTGCGCGTCAGTTCAACGAAGCCGGTTTGCTGACACTGGCGGCGTTTGTTGCTCCGAGTGCCGAAGGTCGTGAGCAGGCCAGGGACCTGATCGGCAAGGAGCGTCTGCTGACGGTCTACGTCCAGGCCTCGCCGACGGTCTGCGCCGAACGTGATCCGCAAGGTCTGTACGCGGCGGGTGGCGACAACATCCCGGGCGAATCCTTCCCTTACGACGTGCCGCTGGATGCCGATCTGGTGATCGACACCCAGTCGCTGTCGCTGGAAGAAAGCGTCAAGCAAGTGCTGGATCTGCTGCGTCAGCGTGGCGCGATCTAAGCGTTAGCTGCAAATAAAAAACTCGCAGATGAGTGATCGTCTGCGGGTTTTTTTGTGTCCTTGAGATCGCCATCGCGGGCAAGCCCGCTCCCACAGGGATCTTTAGCGGATACAGAATTTGCGTTTCACAGAGAACCACTGTGGGAGCGGGCTTGCCCGCGAAGAGGCCGGTACAAGCGCCTCAAACCTTGGCGGTGTGCTCACGGTGCATCTGCCCCAGCAGCGCATCCTTGTCATTCCACAGCTGATTGATCCAACCCTGAAACTCCAGGCGATACACCCCATCCTGGTCGTAGTTCTTGCCGATGAACTGCGGTGGAATCTTCAGTTCCTGAAAGTGCACCACCACGTCTTTCACATTACCGCAGAGCAAATCCCAGTAACCCGGGCGCCCCGCCGGGTAGTGGATGGTCACGTTGATGATGCCTTCCAGCTGGTCCCCCATGGCATCCAGCACGAACGCAATGCCGCCCGCTTTCGGCTTGAGCAGGTAGCGGAACGGTGAGCTCTGCTGTACGTGTTTGCCCTCGGTGAAGCGCGTGCCTTCGACGAAGTTGAAAATCCCCACCGGGTTATTGCGGAACTTGTCGCAGGTCTTGCGGGTGGTTTCCAGGTCTTTGCCTTTCTTCTCCGGGTGCTTTTCCAGATAGGCCTTGGAGTAACGCTTCATGAACGGAAAACCGAGCGCCCACCACGCCAGGCCAATCACCGGCACCCAGATCAGTTCCTGTTTGAGAAAGAACTTCAGCGGGCGGATGCGACGGTTGAGCACGTACTGCAACACCATGATGTCGACCCAGCTCTGGTGGTTGCTGGTGATCAGGTACGAGTGCTGATAGTCCAGACCTTCAAGCCCGCTGAGTTGCCAGCGCGTGTGCCCGAGCAAGTCCATCCAGGCTTTGTTGTTGCTGATCCAGGTTTCGTGGATATGGCCCATCAGCCAGTTGGTGAGACGCTGGGCGGCGGGGAAGGGCAGCAGCAGTTTGAAGATCGCCACCACGAACAGCGGGGTGCAGCAGGCAATCGTATTCAGCGCCAACAGCAGCGAGGCGATCACACCGCGCACGGGTGCAGGTAGGAAATCCAGCATTTAAACATCCATAGGTCGGTTGGCCGCTTGAATCGCGGTCAACGCGATGGTGTAGACGATGTCGTCGACTTGCGCGCCACGCGGCAGGTCGTTCACCGGTTTGCGCAGGCCTTGCAGCATCGGCCCGAGGCTGACGCAGTCGGCGCTGCGCTGCACGGCTTTGTGGGTGGTGTTGCCGGTGTTCAGGTCGGGGAACACGAACACCGTGGCACGACCGGCCACCTGACTGTTCGGCGCCAGTTGCCGGGCCACGGTTTCGTTGGCGGCGGCGTCGTACTGCAACGGGCCGTCGATCAACAGAGCGTTTTGCTGTTCGTGGGCGAGCAAGGTGGCCTCGCGAACCTTCTCGACTTCTTCGCCGCTGGCCGATTCACCGCTGGAGTAGCTGATCATCGCCACCCGTGGCGTGATGCCGAACGCTGCCGCCGAATCGGCGCTTTGCAACGCGATCTCGGCCAGTTCGCTGGCGCTCGGGTGCGGGTTCATCACGCAGTCGCCGTAAACCAGCACTTCTTCCGGAAACAGCATGAAAAATACCGACGACACCAGGGTGCAGCCCGGCGCGGTCTTGATCAGTTGCAGGGCCGGGCGGATGGTGTTGGCGGTGGAGTGAATGACCCCGGACACCAGCCCGTCGACTTCATCCAGCGCCAGCATCATGGTGCCGATCACCACGGTGTCTTCCAGTTGCTGCTCGGCCATGGGTGCATTGAGGCTTTTGCTTTTGCGCAGGGCGACCATTGGCTCTACGTAACGCTCGCGGATCAGGTCCGGGTCGAGGATTTCCAGCCCCGGCGGCAACTCGATGCCTTGGGCGCGGGCCACGGCTTCGACGTCTTCCGGTTTGGCCAGCAACACACAACGGGCAATGCCCCGCGCCTGACAGATCGCTGCAGCTTGTATGGTCAACGGCTCGCTGCCCTCAGGCAACACGATGCGCTTGTTGGCGGCCTGGGCACGCTGGATCAGTTGATAGCGGAACACCGCTGGCGACAGGCGCATTTCCCGTGGCGTGCCGCAGCGTTGGTGCAGCCAGTTGGCGTCGAGGTGGCTGGCGACGAAATCGGTGATGATCTCTGCACGTTCGCGGTCGTCGATCGGGATTTCCTTGTTCAAACCGTTCAACTGGTTGGCGGTTTCGTAGGAACCGGTGCTGACCGACAACACCGGCAAACCGGCCTGCAAGGCGCCACGGCACAGGTCCATGATGCGCGGGTCTGGCAGGGTGTCGCTGGTCAGCAACAGGCCGGCCAGGGGGACGCCGTTCATTGCCGCGAGGCTGACCGCGAGGATGATGTCGTCGCGATCGCCAGGGGTCACCACCAGCACGCCGGGCTTGAGCAGCTCCACGGTGTTGCGCACGGTGCGGGCGCAAATGATGATTTTGGTCATGCGCCGGGTTTCGTAGTCGCCGGCGTTGAGCACCTGAGCGCCCATCAGATCGGCCACGTCGCGGGTGCGCGGTGCGTTCAGTTCCGGTTGAAACGGGATACAGCCGAGCAGGCGGAAGTCGCCACTGCGCAGCAATGGCGAATGTTCTTTCAGGCGCGAGGCGAAGGCCTCCATGCTCTCGTCGGTTTTGACCTTGTTGAGGATCACGCCAAGGACTTTCGGGTCTTTCGGCCCGCCGAACAATTGCGCCTGCAATTCCACCCGACCAGAGAGTTCGGTCAGCACTTCGTTTTCCGGCGCCGAGACCAGAATCACTTCGGCGTCGAGGCTCTTGGCCAAATGCAGGTTGACCCGCGCGGCGTAGCTGGCGCTGCGGGTGGGGACCATGCCTTCGACAATCAGCACATCTTTGCCGACAGCGGCTTGCTGATAGAGGGTGATGATTTCTTCGAGCAACTCGTCCAGCTGACCGTCGCCGAGCATCCGCTCGACGTGGGCCAGGCCCAACGGCTGTGGCGGTTTCAAACCGTGAGTGCGGGCCACCAGTTCGGTGGAGCGTTCAGGGCCCGTGTCACCCGGGTGTGGCTGGGCAATCGGTTTGAAAAAGCCGACTTTGAGGCCGGCCCGCTCGAGGGTACGCACCAGCCCGAGGCTGATGGAGGTCAGACCCACACCAAAATCGGTGGGCGCGATAAAAAAAGTTTGCATGCGGATTCTCTGCAATGGTGAACGCCTATGGCTGGCGCTCTACCGATATTCAGTCGCCAAGGTTATCGCTAACCGAGCCCTGTGCGCACCAACCGCAATCAAAGGGCTGGCCTATTTTTTCATTGCGCAGCAAAGGGTCCAGCACCCAGGCCCGGGATTGCCACGGTGGCTGGTGCCGCAGGTGTTGGGTATGGCCGCAGGAAAGCTCGGCCACCCAGTGCCCGTCCTCGTCCTGATGAAAGCCTGTGACCGTCGAGCCTTTCGCCGCAATCCGTCTGTCCGGGTTGTGTTCGCTTTCGGACGATTGCTTCGCTAAACTTGGACATTCATCATTCTTATGCAAAAGGTCTCGCCCCATGCTGATCGCCGCCAATAAGGCTGTCTCCATCGACTATACCCTGACCAACGACGCTGGTGAGGTCATCGACAGCTCCGCCGGCGGCGCGCCGCTGGTCTACCTGCAAGGCGCAGGTAACATCATCCCGGGCCTGGAAAAGGCACTGGAAGGCAAAGCCGTCGGTGAAGAACTGACTGTCGCCGTAGAACCTGAAGATGCCTACGGCGAATACGCTGCCGAACTGGTCAGCACCCTGAGCCGCAGCATGTTCGAAGGCGTCGACGAACTGGAAGTGGGCATGCAGTTCCACGCTTCCGCTCCGGACGGCCAGATGCAGATCGTCACCATTCGCGATCTGGACGGCGATGATGTCACCGTCGACGGCAACCACCCGTTGGCCGGTCAGCGCCTGAATTTCCAGGTCAAGATCGTCGCCATCCGTGACGCCAGCCAGGAAGAAATCGCTCATGGTCACGTCCATGGCGAAGGTGGCCATCACCACTGATTTTCTGCGCTAAGCTTTCGAGAACTGGAGAGGCGCCCGAGGGCGCCTTTTTAGTCCGCGGCTGTCCTTGGCGACATGACCAAGTGGCTGTTTCGAGAAGAACACGGGAAATTTGGAGTCCGTCATGAGTGCTTTTCACGACCTTACATTGAAAACTTTGGATGGCCAGGAGTTACCTCTGGCGCCCTTCAAAGGGCACGTCGTGCTGGTGGTCAACGTCGCCTCCAAATGTGGCTTGACCCCACAATACGCGGCGCTGGAAAACCTCTACCAGCAATACAAGGACAAGGGTTTCAGTGTGCTGGGCCTGCCGTGCAACCAGTTTGCCGGGCAGGAACCGGGCACAGAGAAAGAGATCCAGGAGTTTTGCAGCCTCAACTATGGCGTGACCTTTCCGTTGTCCAGCAAGCTGGAGGTCAACGGTCATGAGCGTCATCAGCTGTACCGTCTGCTGGCGGGCGAGGGGGCGGAATTCCCGGGCGACATCACCTGGAACTTCGAAAAATTCCTGCTGGGCAAGGACGGTCGTGTATTGGCGCGGTTCTCGCCTCGTACGGCGCCGGATGATCCGGCTGTGATTCAGGCGATTGAAAAAGCTCTGAGTTAAAAGCGAAGATCAAGATCAAAAGATCGCAGCCTTCGGCAGCTCCTACAGGTGTTCACATTCCTCTGTAGGAGCTGCCGAAGGCTGTGATCTTTTCGTTTCTAATCCTTAATCACTTAAATCAATAGTGCTGTTCAAGGCTGGTTGCTCTCCATATTATCGCCGTCATAAAGCCTATGTCCCGTGGAGCGTCCCGTGCCCGTCAAAGCCCTGTTCAAACCTTTTCAACTCGGCGCTCTCGAACTGCCGACCCGTGTCGTCATGGCGCCGATGACCCGCTCGTTTTCGCCGGGCGGTGTGCCCAACTCCAAAGTGATCGAATACTACCGTCGCCGTGCCGCCGCCGGGGTTGGCCTGATCATCACCGAAGGCACCACCGTCGGTCACAAGGCGTCCAACGGCTACCCGAATGTGCCGCATTTCTACGGTGAAGCCGCGTTGGCTGGCTGGAAAAAAGTCGTCGACGCGGTGCATGCCGAAGGCGGCAAGATCGTTCCGCAACTGTGGCATGTGGGCAGCGTGCGGCGCATCGGCACCGAGCCGGATGCCAGCGTGCCGGGTTACGGCCCGTCGGATAAATTGAAGGACGGTCAGGTGGTGGTTCACGGCATGACCCGCCAGGACATCCAGGACGTGATCGCCGCGTTCGCCCAAGCGGCCGAAGACGCCCAGAGCATCGGCATGGACGGCGTGGAAATCCACGGTGCTCACGGTTATCTGGTGGATCAGTTCTTCTGGGAAGGCAGCAACCAGCGTACCGACGAATACGGTGGCAGCCTGGCTAACCGCTCGCGCTTCGCCATCGAACTGATTGAGGCGGTGCGTGCAGCGGTCGGCGAGGGTTTCCCGATCATCTTCCGTTTCTCCCAGTGGAAGCAGCAGGACTACACCGCCCGCCTGGTGCAGACGCCAGAGGCGTTGGGCGAGTTCCTCAAGCCGTTGTCCGACGCCGGCGTGGATATTTTCCACTGCTCGACGCGGCGTTTCTGGGAGCCGGAGTTCGACGGTTCCGAACTGAACCTGGCGGGCTGGACCCGCAAGCTCTCCGGCAAACCGACCATCACCGTGGGCAGCGTTGGCCTGGACGGCGAGTTCCTGCAGTTCATGGTCAACACCGACAAGATCGCACAACCGGCCAGCCTGGAAAAACTGCTGGAGCGTTTGAATAACGATGAGTTCGACCTGGTGGCGGTAGGCCGTGCGTTGCTGGTGGACCCGGACTGGGCGCAGAAAGTGCGGGACGGACGTGAGGAAGACATCCTGCCGTTTAGCCGTGAAGCGTTGATGACGTTGGTTTAAGTAGCGTCTGGAAGGGCCCCATCGCGGGCAAGCCCGCTCCCACAGTGTTCTGCGTCACACACAAATCCTGTGGGAGCGGGCTCGCCCGCGATGATGGCCTCAAGGTCAGCAAAGATTCAGGGTAATGTCTGAGCATCAGGAACCACCTGCTCCCCAACGCAAGCCCCGCGCAACTGCCCCTCGAACTGCTCGATAATCGCCGCCCACCCCTGACGACTCGCATGCTGGCGCGCATTAAGGCGCACGCAACGCAAGGTTTCGCGCTCCTCCAGCAGCCAACGCGCCGCATCGCAGAACGCCTCTTCATCCCCGGGCATGGCCAGTACGCCGTTGTAGCCATGGCGAATATGCTGGGCTGCTGCCGCCTGATCGTACGCCACTACCCCCAGCCCCGAGGCCAATGCCTCAAGCACTACATTGCCAAAGGTTTCGGTCAGGCTCGGAAACAGAAACACATCCCCCGACGCATAGTGAGTGGCCAGCGCTTCGCCGCGTTGTGAGCCGCAAAAAATCGCCTCGGGCAATTCCTTTTCCAGCGTCGCTCGTAGCGGACCGTCACCGACCACAATCAATTTCATGTTCCGCTGTGGATAAGTAGTTTTCAACGTGTCGAAACTGCGCTTGAGCAGGCCAAGATTCTTCTCCTGGGCCAGGCGTCCTACGTGGATGAAGGCAATATCATCCTCGGCCAGCCCCCATTGCTCGCGCAGCGGTTTCAGCCGTTTGGCCGGATGAAACAACTGGCTGTCGACGCCTCGAGAGAGCAATTCCAGGCGCTCGAAACTGCGACGCTCCAGCTCCAGTCGCTGGCTGGCGCTGGGCACCAGGGTCAGGGTCGAGCGATTGTGAAACCAGCGCAGGTAGTGGGTCAGCAAGCGCGTCAGCAGTCCCAGGCCGTACTGTCTGGAGTACTGCTGGAAGTTGGTATGAAAGCCACTGACCACCGAAATCCCCAAACGCCGTGCGGCGCGCAACGCGGACAACCCCAGCGGTCCTTCGGTGGCGATGTACAACACATCCGGGCGATGGCGCTTCCAGCGCCGCAGCAGCTTGTGCATCGACGACTGACCCCATTGCAGGCCGGGATAACCCGGCAGCGGCCAGCCCCGACACAGCAGCAACTCATCATTGTTGCCTATGAGCGGGTCGCAATCCTGACGTGGCCGCACCAACTCGACCTGATGCCCGCGTGCGCGCAAACCATCGAACAAGCGACCCAGAGTATTGGCCACGCCGTTGATTTCCGGTGGGAAGGTTTCGGTGATCAGAGTGATATGCAGAGCTGTCGTCATGACCTCAGTGTCGGCTGAGGCCATGTCGTCATTGTGACGTTGGGATGATGGATTTGTGACGCGATTAACTGCGCTGTGCCACCAGGTGTTCCGTGCCACGCTCGCGCACCCAGAATAGCGTCGCCCCCGCCACGGCCGCCGGCATCATCAGAATATTGACCACCGGAATCAGCAGCACCAGATAAACACTCCCGCCGAAACTCATGCTCTGCCAGCGCTTCTGCCGCAGCCAGGCGAGCATTTCGTTCCAGCCCAGCTTATGGTTATCCGCCGGGTAGTCGATGTACTGGATCGCCATCATCCACACCCCGAACAGCAGCCACAGCGGCGCGGCGATGATGTTGACCACCGGGATGAACGACAGGATGAACAGCCCGATGGCTCTTGGCAGGAAGTAGCCGAGTTTGCGCATTTCCCGGGCTAGGGTGCGGGGGATCATGGCGATCAGTTCGCCCCAGCTGAAGGTCGGGAAGTCGTCGGTGCCGCGCACCACCACTTCGACTTTCTCCGCGAGGAAGCCATTGAACGGCGCGGCGATGACGTTGGCGAGCATGGTGAAGGTGAAGAACACCATCAGCACCACCAGCACGACGAACAGTGGCCAGAGGATGTAACTGAGAAAACTCAGCCAGTCGGGCAGGGACGGCATCAGCGTATCGACCCACAGGCTGAACTGATGACCGGCCAGATAGATCAATCCGACGAACAGCACCAGGTTGATCGCCAGCGGTAACAACACGAACAAGCGCAGGCTTGGGCTCAGGACCAGCTTGAGGCCCTCGCGCAAATATTGCGGGCCGGACAGAACAGGGGCGGGCATAACGTGCTCCGAGCAAGAGGAAAACGCGCCGACCTTACCGGCTTTGCCTGACGGGCGAAAGCGCGGTAGCGGCATCGACATTAACTGTAACAAAGGCGTCTATACATTCACTGCAACGGAATAGAGACCGCCTATGAGCTGGATTGTTAAACCGTATTTCCTTAATCTTCGCCCCCTCGATACGCTGCACCCATTCTTTTTACAGGACTGTCGAGCTCAAGCCTTCCCCAAGTGCTTTCAACGGTCCTTTTTTATTCCCGCCGGCAATCCGGCGTTCCGCGCCCAGTGTTTCGGGCCGGTCAACAGGAGCAGGTCATGTCTGAAGTTCGTCATTCGCGAGTGATTATTCTCGGTTCCGGCCCTGCCGGTTACAGCGCCGCGGTCTATGCCGCCCGTGCCAACCTCAAGCCACTGCTGATCACCGGCATGCAGGCGGGCGGTCAACTGACCACCACCACCGAAGTCGACAACTGGCCGGGCGACGTCCATGGCCTGACCGGCCCGGCGCTGATGGAACGCATGAAAGAGCACGCCGAGCGCTTTGAAACCGAGATCGTGTTCGATCACATCAATGCCGTGGACTTCGCCGCCAAGCCATACACCTTGATTGGCGACAGCGCGACTTACACCTGCGATGCACTGATCATCGCCACCGGTGCCAGCGCCCGTTACCTGGGCCTGCCGTCGGAAGAAACGTTCATGGGCAAAGGCGTGTCGGCCTGCGCGACCTGCGACGGTTTCTTCTATCGCAACAAGCCAGTGGCTGTGGTGGGTGGTGGTAACACTGCTGTAGAAGAAGCCCTGTATCTGGCCAACATCGCCAGCACCGTAACCTTGATCCACCGTCGCGAAACCTTCCGTGCCGAGAAGATCCTGATCGACAAGCTCAATGCCCGGGTTGCCGAAGGCAAGATCATCCTGAAGCTGAACTCGACCCTGGACGAAGTGCTGGGCGACAACATGGGCGTGACCGGTGCTCGCCTGAAGAACAACGACGGCAGCTTCGACGAGCTGAAAGTCGACGGCGTGTTCATCGCCATCGGCCACACCCCGAACACTTCGTTGTTCGAAGGTCAGTTGACGTTGAAAGACGGCTACCTGGTTGTGAAGGGTGGCCGTGATGGCAACGCCACCGCCACCAGTGTCGAAGGTATCTTTGCCGCCGGTGACGTGGCTGACCACGTTTACCGTCAGGCTATTACCTCGGCCGGTGCCGGTTGCATGGCGGCACTGGATGCCGAGCGCTACCTCGATGATCTGCAGAACGCTTGATTCTGATTCTGTAGAAAGCAAAAAACCGGCTTCGGCCGGTTTTTTTGTGCCTTCAGAAAAGTGCAGTAAACCTGTGGGAGCGGGCTTGCCCGCGATGGCGGTGGGTCAGGCGACATTAATGTTGAATGATAAATCGCTATCGCGGGCAAGCCCGCTCCCACAGGATGTGCGTCGACTTCAACGCTCAGGCCAATTTCTTCAGGCACGCCTCGAGGATATCCAGCCCTTCCTCCAGCACGGCGGCCTCGGTGGTCAGTGGCGCCAGCAGACGAATGATGTGGCGCGACTTGCCGCTGGGCATCAGCAGCAAGCCCGAATCTCGCGCCAGTGCCAGTAGCTGCGTCAGTTGTGCCGAAGCCGGTGTGCCGTCGGCATTGATCAGCTCGATGCCGCGCATTGCACCGACGCCGGTCAAGCGACCCAGATACGGTGACAGTTCGCGGGCTCGCCAGGATTCATAACGGCTGACAATCGCTTCTTCCTGTTGCGTGCCCCAGGCGTGCAGGTGTGCATCACTCACTTCGTCCAGTGTCGCCAACGCGGCGGCGCAGGCGATGGGGTTACCCGAATAGGTGCCGCCCAATCCGCCCTTGGGCAAGTTATCGAGCAGCGACTTGCGCCCGACCACCGCACCCAACGGCACGCCGCCGGCAATGCTTTTACCCAGCAGGATCAGGTCCGGCTCAATGCCCAATCGCGAGAACGCAAACCGCTGGCCGGTACGGCCGAAGCCGGACTGGATTTCATCGGCGATCAGCAGGATGCCTTTGTCATCACAGAAACGTCGCAGCGCCTGGGCAAACTCCACGTCCATCGCCAGGAAGCCCGCTTCGCCCTGCACCGGTTCGACGATAAAACAGGCCACGTCATCAACGTCGATTTCGACGCTGAACAGACGGTCCATGGCTTTCAGGGCCTCGGCACAGGTCACGCCGTTGTCTTTGCTGGGGAATGGCAGATGAAACACCGGCCCCGGCAGCACACCGACTTTCTGTTTGTAGGGGGCGACTTTGCCGTTGAGGTTCAGAGTAGCGAGCGTGCGACCGTGGAAGGCACCATCGAAGGCGATGACTGCGGTGCGACCGGTGGCGCCACGGACGATCTTCAGGGCGTTTTCCGCCGCTTCCGCACCGCTGTTGGTGAGCATGCCGCTGACCGGATAGTCCACCGGAATAAACGCAGTGAGGCGATCCATCAGTTCGAGGTAAGGCACATGCGGGGCGGCGTTGAACGCGTAGTGGGTCAGCCGGGTGGCCTGTTCGCGAATGGCCTCGACGATGCGTGGATGGCAATGGCCGAGGTTCAGCACGCCGATACCACCGACAAAATCGATGTAGCGTTTGCCGTCGGAGTCCCAGACCTCGGCGTTTTTACCGTGGCTGAGCGTGACGGGGTGAACGATGTTGATTGACCGACTGATGTTTTCGCTGCTCATGGATACCGGACTCAGAAGAAGGGTTTCTTCTTTTTATCTAAGCCGCGAGCAGCGGTGCCCGGCAAACGAAATAAAGTTGCCGGGTCAATCTTAAAAGTCGGGATGTGCCGCTAATACCTGTAGGAGCACGGCTTGCCGGCGATGGCGTTCTTGAGATCGCCTTCGCCGGCAAGCCGTGCTCCTGCAAAAAGCTTTTTAGCGGCGAGTCAGCGGCTGCTGCGCGAACTTCACACCCGCCAACCCATGGGCAATCAGCGCGCGGATATTGCCGTGGTCGCTGCCTTCAGGTGTGGCCACCACCGAACGGTAATGCTCGCCGAACGCCAACAGTGCTTCTTCATTGCTCAGACCTTCCAGCAATGCCAGGCCCAAGGTCTTGCACGAACCTTCGTTCTGCCCTGCCGCGTTTTCCACGCCGCCGTTATTGAACGACTGAGGCTGATAGTCGTAACCGGCGGCAATGAACGCCAGGGTGTCGGCGAAAGCATGCTCGCCGCTCTTGAGGCTGGCGCGCAGGGTGTTCAAATCACTCATTGGGTTTTCCTTTGGCGAACGCCGCTTGTTGGTCGGCGCTGGCTTCTTTCTGGTATTGGGCTTTCCACTCGGCGTACGGCATGCCGTAAACCACTTCGCGGGCTTCGTCGAGGCTGACGTCGATCTGGCGTTCGTCGGCGGCGGCCTTGTACCACTTGGACAGGCAGTTGCGGCAGAAACCCGAGAGGTTCATCAGGTCGATGTTCTGCACGTCCTTGCGGCTGTCCAGGTGGGCAACCAGCCGGCGAAAGGCGGCGGCTTCAAGTTCCAGGCGTTGTTGATCGTTCATGATGGGCTCTGTGCAATCAAATCGTGGCGCGGATGATAAAAGCCTGGCGAGCGATGCGCCAGACGCTGTCAGCGGCTTGCGGCCAGGGTAATTGACACCGACTCGGCGAAGCGCAGGGCGTGGGGCTTGTCGACTTCGACTTCGGCGTACAGCACCGACTCATTGGCCATGATCAGGTCCAGTAACTCCTGGGTCAGGCGCTCGAGCAAGGCAAAGCGATTGCCCTCCACGTGGGCGATGATCGCCTTGGTGATGGTGCGGTAATTCAACGCGTGATCGATATCGTTGTCACGCACTGCCTCCTGGGCGGCATACAGGATGGTCAGGTTGATCAGCACATCCTGCTTGTTGAGGATTTCGTCCTCGTTGATCCCGATGAAAGTTCGCAAACACAGGTTCTTGACCCGGATGCGTGCCATTCCTGGTTGAAGTTGTGGCATTGCTACTTGCTCCGTCCAATCAATTGCAGGAACTCCTGACGGGTGTTGCTCGACTCGCGGAAGGCACCGAGCATCACCGAGGTGTTCATGGTCGAATTCTGTTTCTCGACGCCGCGCATCATCATGCACATGTGCTGGGCTTCGATGACCACCGCGACACCGGCGGCGTCGGTCACTTGCTGCACGGCGTCGGCGATTTGCCGGGTGAGGTTTTCCTGGATTTGCAGGCGGCGGGCGAACATATCCACAAGCCGCGCAATCTTCGACAGGCCCAGCACTTTGCCCGTTGGAATATATGCCACATGCGCCTTGCCGATGAAGGGCAACATGTGATGTTCACACAGTGAGTACAACTCGATGTTGTCGACAATGATCATTTCATCGTTGTCGGAGGCGAACAGCGCGCCGTTGACGATCTCTTCGACACTCTGTTCGTAACCATGACACAGGTACTGCATGGCTTTCGCGGCGCGCACCGGCGTATCGAGCAGGCCTTCGCGGTCGGGGTTTTCACCGAGGCCGACGAGGATCTCGCGATAGCTCTGGGACAGCGTGTTCCGGGGCAGGGATAACGTCATGGGACATCCTCGCGGGGGCGGCTTATTTGACGTGCCGTCCGCCGTTGACGGTCAGGGTCGTGCCGGTGACATAAGGGTTGTCGAGCAAATAGCGCAGGCTCTGGTAGATCACTTCGCTGCCCGGTTCGATGCCCAGTGCGGATTTGGCCAGGACCCTGGCGCGGTACGCCGCGTCGTCGTCGGGATTGAACAGTAGCAGGGCTGGCGCGATACCGTTGACCTTGATGCCCGGCGCGAACTTGGCGGCAAAGGACAGGGTCAGGCTGTCGAGCCCGGCTTTGCTGGCGCAGTAGCCGATGTGTTTGCTGCTGCCCTTGCGGGTCACGTCATCGCTGATGTGGATGATGTCGGCGGGGCTTGAACGCCGTAGCAGGTCGGCACAGTGCAGGTTGATCAGGTAGGGTGCCAGCATGTGCACGCTGAACATGCGGGTGAAGGCTTCGACTTCGGCACCTGGGGTTTCGGCCAGCCATTCGGAGGCGTTATGGACAATCGCCCGCAAGCTGTCGGTGTGGTTCTTAAGTTCGCCGATGAACGCGAAGATTCCGGCCTCGCTGGAAAAGTCCGCGAACACCGCAATCGCTCCCAAGTCGCGCAGAGTCTTTACGCCGGGGCGTTCGCTGCGGTAGCTGAAGATTACCGGATGGCCGTCTTCGAGCAAACGCTGCGCACAGTACAGGCCGACACGCTGGCCGGCACCGGTGATGAGGATTGGGGCTGCGGAAGAGGTCATGAACGGCTCGCGTCGCGGTTAGAGCAAAACTATACCAGCGACGGGAGGCGTACACCTATTGTGGGAGCAGGCTTGCTCGCGAAAGCGGTGTGTCAGGCGACATCTATGTTGACTGTACCGCCGTCTTCGCGAGCAAGCCCGCTGCCACAGGGGGATCAGCGATGCTCGGTTGAGGGTTCGGCGGGCAACGGATGTGCCGGTGTACTGTGCAGCCAGTTAGCCAATAGACGGGTCGATAGCGGAATGAAGAAGTAAACCATCAGTGGCGTCAGGCACAGGGTGCTGACGAATACTCGGGTCAGCAAACCCGTTTCAGCCAATAGCGGCCCCAGGACGAAGTTGAACAACAGGGACACCGGGAAGAATGCCAGCCAGATTGCCACGGCCTGTTTCCAGCGTGGTGGGCGTTGGCCGACCGCACCAAACCAGCCATCGATGCCACTGACCCGATGCTCCAAGGGATGGGCAAACAGATCGCTGCCGCGCCCCAACCAGGCGGTACGCGACGCGGAATGCTCCCAGGCGTGCATGGTCTGCTCGTTGGCGAAGCGGAAGATAATCTGGAATTCGTCATCGTCGGGCGGCGGAGCGAGCACGCCAGAGCCGAGATAACCGGGGAAGTCGGTGGCCAGTTGTTCGCCTTCGCGCAGCCAGGCCATCAGGTCCTGATAACGCCCATCGGCGACGCGGCGCGCAACCATCAGCGTGACGGGTGAAGTAGACATTGTGTATCTCCATATTACTAACGCGTCGCTCCGGATAAGAGCTTCGCCAGACACAGCGCCGGGGTGGTGGGCTGCATCTCGGGACAAGCAAGGATTATTCCTGATTATGCCATGGACATCAGTACCTGCTTCTTTCAACAACGTGTTGAATGCTGTCGCGGCAGGAGAGTTATAATATATCCAAATTTATACATGGATGTAGATTCAAAGATGCCTGTGCTGAGCAACCTTGCGCCTAGCTTTCCCACCAGTACCTCCCTGATTCGAGAAGAGCTGTTTCCGATTCGTGAGGTTGCGCGCCTGACGGGAGTCAACCCGGTCACACTAAGAGCATGGGAGCGACGGTACGGGTTGATACAGCCCACTCGCACCGAAAGTGGGCATCGTTTGTATTCGTTGACCGATATCGAGCGGGTTCGCAGCATCGTTGGCTGGATCGAACGCGGTGTCGCAGTCAGCAAGGTCGGCAAGATACTGGCCAAGACCGAACCGCTCAAGGTGCTGGTGCAGACCTCTCCCAACGAACTCGCTCAGGCTGACTGCGACCAATGGCAGCAGCAGGTCAAGGCGGCGGTGAGCGTTTTTGACGAAGTTCGACTGGAGCAAGTCTACGGTCAGATTTTTTCCAGGTACCCGCTGACGGTGCTGTTTCAGGACATTCTGATTCCGATCTGGAAGCAACTGCTACAACGCCATGAAGCGTTCGGTCAGGCCAGCGAGTGGCTTTTTCTGGATGGTTTTCTGCGTGCTCGAGTGTTGCAACGCCTGCTGCTGGTACGTGTCATGGAACCGCGACGAGTGCTTGTCTGCACCCTGGCCGATCAATGTCGTGAACTTGATGTACTGGTCACGGCGCTGTATCTGAGCAGCGTCGATTCGGCTATTCAGCTGTTGGCGATCGGTCAGCCCTTCGACGAGTTGATCCTGGTCTGCGAGAAGATCAAGCCCAAGGCACTGGTGCTGGTTTCCAATCACGCACCTGCCGCCGAACTGCCTCGACGTTTGAACCGTCTGGCCATGAGCCTGGATTGTCAGGTGTTGCTGGCCGGGGATGCATCGGACCTGGCGCAGGAGAGCCTGGCCGGATCGTCGATCGGTTGCCTGGGAAACGAGGGAGTGTTGATGCGCCAGCGTCTGAAACAGTTCCTGGCGGGGAATCTGGATACCTGAGATTCAGAGATGCAGTGCGGGATGGGTCAGGCGATGTTGCTGAAGAATGTACTGACGCAGACGTTCGGTTTCATCCGTGTCGCTCTGGCTCAACTCATAGGCGTAGAAACCCTGCTCGGTTTCGCGCTCGAAGGTGCCGCGCAACGCAATTCGTTCATAGCCTGACGGACTGAACCACAACGCGAAATGTTTTGGTGCCTTGGTCTTGTTACGAACCTCCAGCAAGACCCCTTTGAACGATATTTCATGCACCCACATCGTGCCGGGTTGGCCTTTGGCATTTTCCAGCGCCACGGGTTCTTCGAGCGCCAGGCGCCATGGCCGAATCATCGGCCCGTCTTCATAAATACTGGGGACACCGAGGCGCAGATGCATCGCATGGAATTCATCTTCCACCAGGTGCAGCGGGAAGGTCATTTGCTGATTTTCGAAATTGGCCTGGATGGTCACTTGTTCATGAGCGGCCAGGCGAGTGAGCAAGTCACGAATCTGCGAACCACCGTTGACGAGCAGGCTCGACGTCGCATCCCGTACATTGAGTTGCGGGTTGTGTTGCATGGTCTGGATAAAATCCAGCTCATCCTGGGTCAGGAGTGCGTCGCGCTGCATGATTTGCTCGAAAGGAATAGTCACAAAGTCATCGGTGATTGTAGTAAATGACCGTTAATTCGCAGATTGGTTTGAGCCGTTCGTCGTTTGAGTGCGCAAAGTTCAGCCTGTACCTCGGCCAATTGCGCCTCCAGTTGCGCGACTCGCCGCTGAGTCTTGACCTGCCCGGTGACGTCTTTCTGCACCCCGACGAAATAGGTCTGTCCGTCGTGCGGGTTTTTTACCGTGGAAAGCGACAGTTCGTTCCAGAACGGTGTGCCGTCCTTGCGGTAATTCCTGAGGATTTCCCGGCAGGAACCGTCATTATCCAACGCTTGGCGAATCAAGGCGAGGGCGGACTGATCCCGGTCTCCTGCCTGCAAAAAACGGCAATCCTGGTAGAGGATTTCTTCGCTGGTATAACCCGTCAGGCGTTCGAATGCCGGGTTTACGTAAATCAGGATGTTGTCCTGCTCGCCTTCCTTTTCGGCAATCACGATGCCGTCGTTGGAGGCGTTGATCACCATTTGCAGCAGTTGGGCATTGATCATCGCAGCGTCCTTTGCGTATTGATTGATGCGCTGCATTCTAAAAGATCAATGAAGGCGGTGCTGTTAATATCTCGATCTTTTACTCAGCTTCAGGATCAGATTGATGAAAGTCGCCATCCTTTCCGGCTCGGTGTACGGCACGGCTGAAGAAGTTGCCCGCCACGCTGCAAGCATTTTGAACGTCGCCGGTTTTGAAACCTGGCACAACCCGCGCGCGACACTCGCTGATGTTCTGGCGTTTGGCCCCGAAGCATTTCTGGCGGTGACCTCGACCACTGGCATGGGCGAGTTGCCAGACAACCTGCAACCACTGTATTCAATGATCCGCGATCAATTGCCCGCCGGCTGGCGCGGTTTGCCGGGTGCGGTGATCGGTTTGGGCGACTCGAGTTATGGCGATACGTTCTGCGGCGGCGGCGAGCAAATGCGCGAGTTGTTCGGCGAATTGGGCGTGCGCGAAGTCCTGCCGATGCTGCGCCTGGACGCCAGCGAAACCGTGACCCCGGAAACCGACGCCGAACCTTGGCTGGCGAACCTCGTCAGCGCTCTGCGGGGCTGACTTGTGGGAGCGAGCCTGCTCGCGATAGCGGCGGGTCAGGCAACATTGATGCTGAAGGTGCCGCCGTCATCGCGAGCAGGCTCGCTCCCACAAGTTTGCGCGGCTTAACTTAACTTACGGGCATTAAGGCCTACGCGCCTTTATTGGGCGGGTGCCTTGACATGGATCCAGACTCACCCGCGCACTGACTCGTTCGGCCATCAAGCTGGCTGCCAATGCAACTACACGAAGTCCGGGGGCTGACTAGACTGCTGTAACGTCGGTAAAACGATAAGAACCCAGAAAAATAAAAATCAGAGGTCTTGCCGTGAGCGTAGCCCCCGCCCAATCGCCACACAGTGTAAAAGGCCAGGTCAGTGCCGCCGAGTGGCAGACCCGCGTCGACCTGGCTGCCTGTTATCGTCTGGTCGCCCTGCACGGCTGGGACGATCTGATCTTCACGCACATTTCGGCCAAGGTGCCGGGCACTGAAGATTTCCTGATCAACCCGTTTGGGCTGATGTTCCACGAAATCACCGCCTCGAGCCTGGTGAAGGTCGATCAGGCCGGCCACAAGTTGATGGACAGCCCTTACGAGATCAACCCGGCGGGTTACACCATCCACAGCGCCGTGCATGAAGTCCGTCATGACGTCGTGTGTGTGCTGCATACTCATACGGCGGCAGGGGTGGCGGTATCAGCGCAGAGGCAGGGCATCTTGCCGATCAGCCAGCAGTCATTGTTCGTCCTCTCCAGCCTGGCTTATCACGCCTACGAAGGTGTTGCACTGAACCATGACGAGAAGGCGCGGCTGCAAGCCGACCTTGGAGAAAACAATTTCCTGATGCTGCACAACCACGGTCTGCTGACCTGTGGCGGCACCATCGCCGACACATTCCTGATGATGTTTACCTTCCAGCGTGCCTGCGAAATTCAGGTGCTGGCGCAAAACGGTGGTGCGGAACTGATTGCCATCGAACCGCAGATTCTGGCGGGTGCCAAGGCGATGATCGCCGGCGTCACCAAAAGTGCTCAAGGGATGGGTGGCGCGCTGGCCTGGCCGGCGCTGCTGCGCAAACTCGATAAACAAGACCCGGGTTATAAACTCTAAATGGCACTCGCCGAGATTCCCCTGTGTGTCTGGCGCAAACGCGGCCAGACGTTCGTATTTCGCGGTCAGAGTATCCGCTATTGGACTGCGGGGCAGGGCGAGCCGCTGTTGCTGATCCATGGCTTTCCGACGGCCAGTTGGGACTGGCATTACCTGTGGCAGCCGTTGGCGCAGCGCTATCGGGTGATTGCCTGCGACATGCTTGGTTTCGGCGATTCGGCCAAACCGCTGAATCATGACTACAGCCTGCTGGAACAGGCCGATCTGCAACAGGCCTTACTGGCGCATCTGAGCGTCGAGCAACCCGTTCATGTATTGGCACACGATTATGGCGACAGCGTGGCTCAGGAACTGTTGGCCCGGCACTATGAAGCGCGCGCTCATATCGCCAGTTGCGTGTTCCTCAATGGTGGACTGTTTCCCGAAACCCATCGCCCGGTGTTGATGCAAAAACTCCTGCTCAGCCCCTTGGGCTGGATGATCGGGCTAGCCTTTACCCGTGACGCGCTGGTGAAGAGTTTCAAGCAGGTCTTCGGGCCGCAGACCCGGCCTACCGAAAGTGAGCTGGATGATTTCTGGAGCCTGGTCGATAGCAATCACGGGCAGCGGATCATGCACAAGTTGATCGGTTATATCCCGCAGCGGCGGGTCCAACGTGAGCGTTGGGTCAGCGCCATGCAGCGTGGCGAGGTGCCGCTGCGCGTCATCGATGGCGAGGTCGATCCGGTTTCCGGCGCGCACATGGTGGCGCGCTATCGGCAACTGATTCCTGCCCCGGACACCGTCCTGCTGTCCGAGATCGGCCATTACCCACAGATCGAAGCGCCGGCGCAGGTGCTCAAGCACTATCTGGAGTTTCGCGATCAGCTGTTTTCACCGCCGCGCAAGGTGGCGTGTTCCTGACTATCGCGCTGCCTTATTGCACACCATTCAGCTTCCTCCGTGTTTATTGTGACCAGCAGCCCTGTACCTGACACTCGCACTTACTGTCCCTTGGCCTGCTGGAATTCCCCATGAATGAGTCTGTGCGCTTCGAAGATAAAGTCGTGATCGTCACTGGTGCGGGCGGCGGTCTGGGGCGGGCGCACGCGCTGCTGTTCGCAAAACAGGGCGCCAAAGTGCTGGTCAATGATCTCGGCGGTTCGGCTCAAGGTGAAGGCGCCAATGCGTCGGCGGCCGATCGAGTGGTGGCGGAAATTCGCGAAGCGGGCGGCACCGCCGAGGCTAACCATGACTCTGTCACCGACGGTGACAAAATCGTCCAGCACGCCCTCGATACGTTCGGTCGTATCGATGTCGTGGTGAACAACGCCGGTATCCTGCGCGACAAGACCTTTCACAAAATGGACGACAGCGACTGGGACCTTGTTTACCGCGTTCACGTCGAAGGCGCCTACAAAGTCACCCGCGCTGCCTGGCCACACATGCGCGAGCAAAACTATGGCCGCGTGATCTTCACTGCGTCGACCTCGGGCATTTACGGCAACTTCGGTCAGTCCAACTACGGCATGGCCAAACTCGGCCTCTACGGCCTGACCCGCACACTGGCTATCGAAGGCCGCAAGAACAACATCCTGGTCAACGCCATCGCCCCCACGGGCGGCACCCGCATGACCGAAGGCCTGATCCCGCCGCACATGTTCGAACAACTCAAACCGGAACTGGTCAGCCCGCTGGTGGTGTACCTGGCGAGTGAGCATTGTCAGGAAACGTCCGGGTTGTTCGAAGTGGGTGGCGGCTGGATGGGCAAGGTGCGCTGGGAGCGCAGCCTGGGCGCCGGGTTTGATCCACGGGTGGGGTTTTCGCCGGAAGATGTCGCGGCGCAATGGCAGCAGATTTGTGATTTCGAAGGTGCGGCGCATCCGAAGGACAATATTGAGGCGTTGAAGGAAATGATGGAGAACTTGCAGAAGTATTCCATCTGATTGCGCGACATCCTGCCATCTGCCCCTTGATGACTCTCTCCTAAAATCTTTCGCCCATAAAAAAGGCCGCTGCAAACGCAGCGGCCAAAGCAAGACGTGGATCAAGGAGCAATAGATCAACGTCAGTGAACACCGGGCGATGAGTCGAAAAATACGCTTCAAATCATCTGGATGCTGTTGCCGATGGGGCGTGTCTATCATCCCCATCGCTTCGTGCTTTCGGCCGTTTGCCGTGAAAGCCCGGCAAGAATAAGGCCTTGAGTACAAAGGAAAAATAGCGATTCCAGACATGCACTGTTGCAGGCTGAGCAACAGTCTCGGGTTGAGCCCTGTAGCCGCCTTCGGCAGCAGCTACACCCCCCGGCTTCACCCAGTCCCATGCGCTGCATTGATAACCCCCCATCCAGCTCATCCATACCCCGCGCAAACCGCCATCCCATGCGGGCATTCATCCTTTAGAGGTACACCACGAATACCTCCTTGGTGCGCTTATCGCTCCCAGCCAGCGGCAGTAGGGTGGGGCCTTCTGTCACTCACCGGGGAAGACGCATGACAAAAACAACAATGCGCGCCATCTTCAAACCGCAGGCGCTGGCCGCTGCGGTGGCCTTGGGTTGCTGTGCCCAGGCGCAGGCGGTTTCATTCAACATCGGCGAAATCGAGGGGCAGTTCGATTCCTCGCTGTCCGTCGGCGCGAGCTGGGGCATGCGCGACGCCGACAAGTCGCTGGTGGGCACCGTCAACGGCGGCACCGGCCAGTCTTCGACCGGTGATGACGGACGCCTGAACTTCAAGAAAGGCGAGACCTTTTCCAAGATCTTCAAAGGCATCCACGACCTCGAATTGAAGTACGGCGACACGGGTGTGTTTGTCCGTGGCAAGTACTGGTACGACTTCGAGCTCAAGGACGAAGACCGCGAGTTCAAACAGATCAGCGACAGCGGTCGCAAGGAGGGCGCCAAGTCTTCGGGCGCGCAGATCCTCGATGCGTTCATCTATCACAACTATTCGATTGCCGATCTGCCGGGCACCGTGCGCGCCGGCAAGCAGGTGGTCAGTTGGGGTGAAAGTACTTTCATCGGCAACTCGATCAACAGCATCAACCCGATCGACGTTTCCGCGTTCCGGCGTCCTGGCGCGGAGATCAAGGAAGGTCTGATTCCGGTCAACATGCTGTTCGCTTCCCAGGGCTTGACCGATCAACTCACGGTGGAAGGTTTCTACCAACTGGAGTGGGATCAGACGGTTCTCGACAATTGCGGCACCTTCTTCGGCGGTGACGTGGCGGCGGATGGTTGCACCACCGGTTACACCGTCGGCAGCCCGGCGATCGCCCCGTTGGCGCCGCTGGCGGCAGCCTTTGGCCAACCTATCCAGGTCACCCGTGAGGGTGTGATCGTGCCCCGTGGTGGCGACCGTGATGCACGGGACTCGGGGCAATGGGGCACGGCCTTGCGCTGGCTCGGTGACGACACCGAATATGGCCTCTACTTCATGAACTACCACAGTCGCACACCGACCGTCGGCACCACCACCGCCGGGCTGTCGACACTGGCCAGCCTGCCGGGCATGGTCAGCACCGCCAACCGTCTGGCGCCGGGCAGCGGTTCGGGTCTGGCCCAAAGCGTGATGCTCGGGCGCGGCCAGTACTACCTCGAATACCCGGAAGACATTCGCCTGTACGGTGCGAGTTTCTCCACCACCCTGCCCACCGGTACGGCGTGGACTGGCGAAATCAGCTACCGGCCCAACGCTCCGGTGCAGGTCAACACCAACGACCTGACCCTGGCATTGCTTAACCCGATCGCCGGCGGCGCCGCATCGCCTATCGCCACCACGGCAGGTGCCAACAACACCGGTTACCGCCGCAAGGAAGTGACTCAGGTGCAAAGCACCCTGACGCACTTCTTCGATCAAGTGCTGGGCGCCGAACGCCTGACCCTGGTCGGTGAAGCGGCGGTGGTGCGGGTCGGTGGTCTGGAGTCGAAGACCAAGCTGCGTTACGGCCGTGACTCGGTCTACGGCCAGTACGGTTTTGGCGGCGATACCGACGGCTTCGTCACCTCGACCTCCTGGGGCTACCGTGCCCGGGCGATCCTCGATTACGCCAACGTGATCGGCGGGATCAACCTCAAACCCAACCTGTCCTGGTCCCATGACGTCGCCGGCTACGGCCCCAACGGGCTGTTCAACGAAGGCGCCAAGGCGGTCAGCGTCGGTGTCGATGCCGACTACCGCAACACTTATACCGCGAGCTTGAGTTACACCGACTTTTTTGGCGGGGACTACAACACCCTGACTGACCGCGACTTCGTGGCCTTGAGCTTCGGCGTGAACTTCTGATCTGGCTGAGAAGGATGATTTAAATGCGCAAGATGATTCTGCAATGCGGCGCCCTGGCCCTGAGTCTGTTGGCCGCTAACGTAATGGCTGCGGTCTCGCCGCAAGAAGCCAACAAGCTCGGCACCACGCTCACTCCGCTGGGCGCCGAGAAGGCCGGTAACGCCGATGGCTCGATCCCGGCGTGGACCGGTGGCATCCCGAAAAACGCCGGCGCTGTCGACAGCAAAGGCTTTCTGGCCGACCCGTTCGCCAGTGAAAAACCGCTGTTCACCATCACCGCCGCGACCGTCGACAAGTACAAGGACAAGCTCTCGGACGGTCAGGTGGCGATGTTCAAACGCTACCCGGAAACCTACAGGATCCCGGTCTATCCGACCCACCGTACCGTGGCCGTACCGCCGGAAATCTACGAGTCGGCCAAGCGCAGTGCGCTGAACGTGACCAGCATCAACGACGGTAACGGCCTGGCCAATTTCACCGGTATCCGCTACTACGCGTTCCCGATTCCGAAGAATGGCGTCGAGGTGCTGTGGAACCACATCACGCGCTACCACGGCGGCAACCTGCGACGCATCATCACCCAGGTGACCCCGCAAACCAACGGCAGCTACACGCCGATCCGCTTCGAGGAAGAGATCGCCGTACCGCAACTGATGAAGGAACTGGACCCGGACAAAGCCGCCAACGTACTGACCTTCTTCAAACAGTCGGTGACCGCTCCGGCGCGGCTGGCGGGTAACGTACTGCTGGTACACGAAACCCTCGACCAGGTGAAAGAGCCGCGTCTGGCGTGGATCTACAATGCCGGTCAACGCCGTGTGCGTCGTGCGCCGCAAGTGGCTTACGACGGGCCGGGCACCGCCGCTGACGGCTTGCGCACGTCGGACAACTTCGACATGTTTTCCGGCGCGCCGGATCGCTACGACTGGAAACTGATCGGCAAAAAGGAAATGTACATCCCCTACAACAGCTACAAACTCGACTCGCCGAGCCTCAAGTACGATGACGTGGTAAAGGCCGGACACATCAACCAGGACCTGACCCGCTACGAGTTGCACCGGGTCTGGGAAGTGGTCGGCACGGTCAAGCCGAGCGAGCGGCATATCTACGCCAAACGCCACATGTACCTCGACGAAGACAGCTGGCAAGTGGCGCTGGTGGATCACTACGACGGTCGTGGCCAACTGTGGCGAGTGGCCGAAGGTCACGCCCAGTACTACTACGATCACCAGACTCCGGCCTACACCCTCGAGGCGCTCTACGACATCATTGCTGGCCGATACATTGCCCTGGGAATGAAGAACGAAGAGAAGCACAGTTTCGAATTCGGCTTCGACGCCAAGTCTGCCGACTACACCCCGTCGGCCCTGCGCGCCGAGGGTGTTCGGTAAGGGTTTTGATACATTGGCTGAGCGAAAGGCGACCACACGGTCGCCTTTTTTATAGCTGCCAATCAGCGCGCTGAATACTCGTCAACAAGCTGGCTGGAGAGGGCTAGGGTGATCTCACAACTATAAAAAGGCTCACCCGATGACCGCCATGACTGCATGTCTGGATCGCCCCGGATTCTTGCCCAGACTTTCCTCCCATCACCTGTCACGGGCTCGCTTGATCGAGCCGTTACTGGCCTCCACGGCACGGGTGAAATTGCTCTGCGCGCCCGCCGGCAGCGGCAAGACTGCGCTGCTCGCCGAATGCCTGTTGCAGGCGCCAACCCAATGCCGGGTGCATTGGTTGCCGTTGTCTGGCGTGGCGTCGAGCGCGGCGGATTTTCGTCATCGCCTGGCAGGGACGTTGGGGTTGGCTTCGACGGACGAAGCCCAGTTGCTTGGTTGTCTGGCGCGGTTGCAGACACCGACCTGGCTGTTTCTCGATGACTACTGCCGTCTCCCGAACCCGGAACTGGATCAGCTACTGGATCGCATGCTGGCGATCAGCAGTCCGATGCTGACCTGGTGGCTGGGGGGCCGCCGTCGGCCGCCCTGCAACTGGCCAAGGTTGCTGCTCGATGACGAGTTATATGAGTGCGAAGGCGCGACGCTGGCGCTCACGCAGGGAGAGATTGCACAGTTTTTGTTTCACCTGCCTTCGGTACAGGCCGACAAGGTGGCCGGAAATATTTTGCAGCGCACCGGTGGCTGGTGTGCCGGCGTGCGGATAGCGCTGCTGCAAAAATGCGATTGGTCGCGTCAGGACAACCCCCAGGGGCGGACGAAGACCTTGCTCGATTATCTGGAGCACGAATTATTCAGCTCACTGACGCCTGAGTTGAGCGAGGCCTGGCGCGTGCTGGCCCATTTGCCGCGCTTCAATGCCCGGCTGTGCGACCACCTGTTTGGGGCCGGGGAGGGCGCGCAGTACCTGAGGACCTTGCAGGCACTGGGCTGTTTTATCGAACCCTGGCGCGACTCCACCGACTGGCTACAGATTTTCACCCCCTTCACCCAGTTGTTGCGCGATGAGCAATGGCCGGCGGGACGCTCCTGGCATCGGCGTGCCTGCCAGTGGTTCTGTGCCGAACAGGACTGGAAGTTGGCCTTCGAACAGGCCTTGCTCGCCGAGGAGTACGAAGTGGCAGTCAGCCTGTTGCAGCACTTCAGCTTCGAGCAGTTGTTCGAGGAGCAGACGGTGGTGCTGCTGTTGCGTTTGCATGAGCAGCAAGGCGAGGAGCTGACGCTGGGCAGTCCGCAGTTGGTCGGATTGATTACGGCCGCGCTGTTGTTCGCCGGACGTTTCGAACAGGCGAGCGCCTGCATCGCTCGTTTGGCGCATTTCACGCCCCAACCCTCGGCAGTGCTTCAGTGTCAATTGATCGCACGCTGGCAGTCCCTGCAGGGTTGGTTACTGCATTTGCAGGGGGGCATGGAGACTTCGCGCGCGCACTTTCTTGACGCGTTGAGCGCACTCGATCCCGAATGCTGGACGGCGCGGCTGATGTGTTTGTCCGGTCTGACGCAACAGGCCCTGCTAAGGGGCGAACTCGACGTAGCGCAAGCCCATAACCGCGAGGCGTTGTGCCTGGCGCGGGCGCAAGGTTCGCTGGTGTTTGAGGGCCTGATGGAACTCGATCATGCGCAATTGCTGGAACAACGGGGCGCGGCGACGCGTGCTGAAAGTCTGCTCTGCAATATCGATGAGTTGCTTCGTCAGCGATCGGATCTACCTGCACCCTTGCTGGGACGAATTGCGTTGCGTCGTGGGCGGCTGGCCCTGTGCCTGGGCGCAGACGAGCGCGCTGCCGAGTTCTTTCAGGCAGGCCTGGACGATTGCTTGCGCAACCACGACAAGCGGGTGCTGTATGGGTTTCTCGGTCAGGCGCAACTGGCTGCAAACAAGGGCGATTACGCCCAGGCGTTTGTCCGGTTGCGCGACGCTGAGCGTTTGATGCAACAGCGGCACATTCCCGACACCGTCTACCGTAGCGTTCTGCTGCAAGTCAGTAGCCATTTCTGGTTGCAACAAGGCCGCCCGGAATTGGCGCATGAGGCATTGGGCCGAGTGCTCAAACACTATCGTGGACCTGGGGCGCGGCAAGCACCACCGGCGACACTGGAGTTGATTCCGCGGATCGAGTACTTGTTGATATTGGCCGAGGTTCAGAGCGGACCGGCCAATGCCCTGGCGCTGGCCTCCCTTCAGTCTCTGTTGGCGCATGCCCGGGAACGCGGGATGCATGCGCTCGATACCGAACTGCAGTTGGTCGTGGCGGAGGTGTTATGGCTGAGTGGCGACACCCTGCAGGCCATTGAGGCACTGCGCGAAGGCTTGCGCATGGTCGCGCGTTTTCAGGGGCATCAGGTGTTGCACGAGTTACGTCTGCGTCAGGCACCATTGCTCGAGGCATTGACTGCGTCGGGATCGCCCGCTGGAAGTGATGTAACCCCGCAACAGTCCAATCCACTCAGCCAGCGTGAGCTGGAAGTGCTGAAGTTGATTGCCCTGGGTAATTCCAATCAGCAGATTGCCGATACATTGTTCATTTCATTGCATACAGTGAAAACCCATGCCCGACGCATCCATGGAAAGTTGGGCGTCGAGCGCAGAACCCAGGCGGTAGCCAAAGCCAAGCTGTTGGGATTGTGGGAGTAACGTGTAAAACGTGGTATCGACGTCAATCGCATTAACGACTGGCGTCTTCGCTCTGATAACCCATCCGCCAGCTCACGGCTCGGGTTGCCGCCAGCAATTGTTGCGCCGCCGGGCCGTTTTCGTCGGCGTGGAACAATGAGGTCGGGCCGACGATGGTCATCACTGCCGCCACTTGACCGACTGCGTTAAACACCGGGGCCGATAATGCATCCACTCCCGGCATCAATAAGCCATGCACATGATGCAGGCCGCGTTCGCGGATTTGTTCGCACAACATCGCGTAGGCCTGATCGTCGGCCAAGGCATGAGCGGTGCCGATTTGCAGTTCCTGCTCGCGTAAATCGATGGTTTCGCGCTTGGGCAGAAACGCACCAAATACCAGACCGGTGGAGGAGCTGAGCAGCGGTAACACCGAGCCCAATTGCGTCACCACCGTCACCGCGCGCACCGCCGGTTCGATGTGTACCACCGTTGCACCCTGATTGCCCCACACCGCCAGAAAACAGGTTTCGTTCAGTTCATCGCGCAACTCGGCCAGGGGCAGGGCGGCGACTTTCAGCACGTCCATACTGTTCAGCGCAGCAAGGCCTACGCGCAACGCTTCACGGCCCAGACCGTAATGGTTGGTGGCGGGGTTCTGCTCGGCAAAACCGCTGGCGATCAGCGCCTGTAAATAGCGGTGAACCTTGCTTGCCGGCATCTGCACGTGTTCGGCCAGGCGCGACAACGAGGTGGAGGGCGACAGCTCGGCGAGCGCCTTGAGGATGTCGGTGCCGACCTCGGCCGAGCGGACTTTCTGTTTACCGTTGCTTTCGCTGGTCATGGAGGCGGTGTGATCCCGGGACGAATGGGCGTCTTTATAGCTTGACGGTCAATACCAATCAAATTACGTTATGCGTAATTGAATTACGATAAAAATAACTTCCCGTTCAGGAGGCTCCATGAACCTCGATTCAACGGCGCCAGCGCTGGCTTATCAGTCAGGCTTTGGCAACGAATTCAGCAGCGAAGCGTTGCCCGGCGCACTGCCCGTTGGCCAGAACTCCCCACAAAAAGCGCCGTATGGCCTGTACACCGAACTGTTCTCCGGCACGGCCTTTACCATGCCCCGCAGTGAAGCGCGGCGGACCTGGATGTACCGCATTCAGCCGTCGGCCAATCACCCGGCATTCGTCAAACTGGATCGGCAACTGGCCGGCGGCCCGTTGGGTGAAGTGACCCCCAATCGCCTGCGCTGGAACCCTTTGGACATTCCGACCGAGCCCACCGATTTCATCGACGGGCTGGTGAGCATGGCCGCCAATTCAGGCGCGGACAAACCGGCCGGGATCAGCATTTATAGCTACCGCGCCAACCGTTCCATGGAGCGGGTGTTCTTCAACGCCGACGGCGAACTGCTGCTGGTGCCGGAACTGGGCCGCCTGCGCATCGCCACCGAACTGGGCGTGCTGGAACTGGAACCACTGGAAATCGCCGTCCTGCCTCGCGGGCTGAAATTCCGCGTCGAACTGCTCGACCCGCAAGCTCGCGGTTACATCGCCGAGAACCACGGTGCGCCATTGCGCCTGCCGGATCTGGGCCCCATCGGCAGCAACGGTCTTGCCAATGCGCGGGACTTCCTGACCCCGGTGGCCCATTACGAAAACCTCAAGCAACCGACCACCCTGGTGCAGAAATTCCTCGGCCAGTTGTGGGGTTGCGAGCTCGATCATTCGCCGCTGAACGTGGTCGCCTGGCACGGCAACAACGTGCCGTACAAATATGACCTGCGCCGCTTCAACACCATCGGCACCGTCAGTTTCGACCACCCTGACCCATCGATTTTCACCGTCCTGACCTCGCCGACCAGCGTGCACGGTCTGGCCAACCTCGACTTCGTGATCTTCCCGCCACGCTGGATGGTGGCCGAGAAAACCTTCCGCCCACCGTGGTTCCACCGCAACCTGATGAATGAATACATGGGCTTGATCCAGGGCGCCTACGATGCCAAGGCCGAGGGTTTCGTGCCCGGCGGCACCTCGTTGCACAGCTGCATGAGCGCTCACGGCCCCGACGGCGAGACCTGCACCAAGGCGATCAACGCTGAACTGGCGCCGGCTAAAATCGACAACACCATGGCTTTCATGTTCGAAACCAGCCAGGTGCTGCGTCCGAGCCGATTCGCCCTGGATTGCCCGCAACTGCAAAACGATTACGACGCTTGCTGGGCCACGCTGCCCGCCACTTTCGACCCGACCCGGAGATAACCCATGACTCAGACTTCCATCACTCGTAGCTGGGTTGCCTCCGCCAACGGCCACGCGGATTTTCCGCTGCAAAACCTGCCGTTGGGCGTGTTCAGCGTGAAGGGCGCCGCGCCGCGCAGTGGCGTGGCCATCGGCGACCATATCTTTGATCTGGGAGCGGCACTCGATGCCGGGCTGTTCGACGACGGTGCCGCGCGGACAGCAGTCGAAGCCACCCGTGGCGGTCAGTTGAATGCGTTTTTCGAGTTGGGGCGCGAGGCACGTGTCGCCTTGCGTGAACGCTTGATCGAGTTGTTCAAGGAAGGCAGCACCCTGCACGGCAAGATCGAAGCCCAAGGCGCAAAACTGCTGCCACTGGCGGCGGATTGCCAGATGCACCTGCCGGCAAAGATCAACGACTACACCGACTTCTACGTCGGCATCGAGCACGCGCAGAATGTCGGCAAACTGTTCCGCCCGGATAACCCGTTGCTGCCGAACTACAAGTACGTGCCGATCGGTTACCACGGCCGCGCCTCGACCATCCGCCCGTCCGGCACCGACGTGCGGCGTCCGAAAGGTCAGACCTTGCCGGCCGGCCAGGCCGAGCCGACGTTTGGCCCGTGCGCACGTCTGGACTACGAACTGGAACTGGGTATCTGGATCGGTCAGGGCAACGCCATGGGCGACTCGATCGCCATCGGTGACGCCGCCGATCACATCGCCGGTTTCTGCCTGCTCAACGACTGGTCGGCGCGGGATATCCAAGCTTGGGAATACCAGCCACTGGGGCCGTTCCTGTCCAAGAGTTTCATCACCAGCATTTCGCCGTGGGTGGTGACGGCCGAAGCGCTGGAGCCGTTCCGTCGTGCACAGCCTGCGCGCCCTGAAGGCGATCCACAGCCGTTGCCGTACCTGTTCGACAAACGCGATCAGGCCGCCGGTGCCTTCGACATCGAATTGGAAGTGCTGCTGCTCACCGAAGGGCTGCGCGAGCAGAGTTTGCCGGCCCATCGTCTGACCCTGAGCAATACCCAACACATGTACTGGACTGTCGCGCAGATGGTAGCGCACCACAGCGTCAACGGCTGTCAGTTGCAGGCCGGTGATCTGTTTGGCTCGGGCACGTTGTCCGGCCCTGAAAACGGTCAGTTCGGCAGCCTGCTGGAAATCACCGAGGGCGGTAAAAAGCCGATCGAACTGGCCTCGGGCGAGGTGCGTAAATTCCTCGAGGATGGCGATGAAATCATCCTGCGGGCGCGTTGCAGCCGCGAGGGTTTTGCTTCCATCGGTTTCGGCGAATGCCGTGGCAAAGTGTTGCCGGCACGCTAAGAGGATCGGGTCATGGAACTCTATACTTACTACCGTTCGACCTCGTCTTTCCGGGTGCGCATTGCACTGGCGCTGAAGGGGTTGGATTACCAGGCGCTGCCGATCAACCTGATCGCCCCGCAAGGTGGCGAACATCGGCAGCCGACGTACCTGTGCATCAACCCGCAAGGCCGGGTGCCAGCCTTGCGCACCGACGAAGGCGAATTGCTGATCCAGTCACCGGCGATCATCGAGTATCTGGAGGAACGTTATCCACAGGTGCCGTTGCTCTCGAAAGACCTCGCCGCCCGCGCCCATGAGCGTGGCGTGGCGGCGGTGATCGGTTGCGATGTTCACCCGCTGCACAACGTCAGCGTGCTCAATAAGCTGCGGCAGTTGGGGCACGACGAGCCGCAGGTGGTTGAGTGGATCGGTCACTGGATCAGTCAGGGCTTGGCGACGGTGGAGCAATTGATCGGCGACAGCGGTTATTGCTTTGGCGATCAACCGGGGCTGGCGGACGTCTATTTGATCCCGCAGTTGTATGCGGCCGAGCGCTTCAATATTTCACTGCAAGCCTACCCGCGAATTCGTCGAGTGGCAGCGTTGGCGGTGCAGCATCCAGCGTTCATCGAGGCGCATCCGGCGAACCAGCCAGACATCCCTTGAAGCTTCACACCGCTCCCACAAGGGATCAGTGCACCACCGAATTGGGTGGCAAATGCCCCAGCCGTTCGGTCAGGCGAATCCGCTGGATCGGGTCGTCGCAGAGCAGCAGCGCGTGTTCCAGGTCAAAGCGCTCGGCATTCGGGCAGTCCAGCCGTTGATAGAGGCTGGCCCGGGCCAGGTAGTCGGAGGCACTGGCGTTGCCCAGTTCCAGCACGCGCTCGGCGTCGACCAGGGCGTCGATGTAGTCATCGTTCGTGAGGTGCAACTGGCGCAGGTTGCGTGACAGCCGTTGCAGCATCTGCGTAGGTTCTGCGGTCTGCAAATGCTCGGCGCTGAGCTTCATGTTCGGGCCGTACTGGCGTTGCAGCAGTTCACGACAATCGTTGGGGTACAGCCGGCGCCCACCGCACGGGTCGAGCAGGTGGTCGGCGCCTTGCACCCGCAGCAGGAAATGCCCGGGGAAGTTGACCCCGACCATAGGAATCTCCAGCCTTCTGGCCAGTTCCAGCGCGATCAGGCCCAGTGCCAGTGGCTGGCCTCTTCGGCGTTCCAGCACTTTATGGAGTAACGCCACTTGCGGGCGCAAGGGCGTGAAGTCGTCCTGGGCAAACCCCAGGTCATTCATCCGCCGCAACAACGGTTGCGCCAACTCATTTACCGGCAGCATCGGCAACCCGTAGCTGACTCGCTGTTGCAGGTCCTTGAAGTCTGCCAGTACCGCCTCGGGATTGAGTTCATTATCGTGTTCGGCGGCAATCCACAGCGCCGCCTCGAACAGCGCGGGCGGTGATCGTTGCAGACAGTCGAAAAAGCGTTGGCGCGGGGTCATCAAAATCTCCGGGGAATGCCCTCGTTTTAGCCCCGTCCCACGCTTTCGTCCAGTACCGCACACAGGCGGTAACAGGTTATGTCCGAAAACTTCGAAAGCGGTGCCGCTTATTCCGGCGCGCTTCTGCAATTTTTGTGCGCAAGCCTATACTGGCGACTACAAGAAGTGATTCGGGAGCCCTACGATGTTCGCTCTCATGCAAAGCACTCGCCTTGAATCGCTGCACCTGAGCGTCGATCCGGTCACCGGATTGAAGGCGGTGATTGCCATCCATAACAGCCGTCTGGGGCCTGCCTTGGGCGGTTGTCGTTACCTTGCCTACCCCAGCGATGAATCCGCGATCGAGGATGCTGCGCGCCTCGCCCAAGGCATGAGTTACAAGGCGGCCTTGGCCGGCCTGGCCCAGGGCGGTGGCGTTGCGGTGATTATTCGCCCGGCCCATGTGGAGAGTCGCGCCGCGCTATTCGAAGCGTTCGGGCGCTGCATTAACGAGCTCGACGGTCGCTACATCACCGCCATCGACGCCGGTACCTCGGTGGCGGACATGGATTGCATCGCCCAGCAGACGCAATTCGTCACCAGCACCACCGCCGCGGGCGACCCTGCACCCCACGCGGCCATGGGCGTGTTCGCCGGCATCCGCAGCACCGCGATGGCCCGCTTGGGCAGCGACAATCTCGAAGGACTGCGCATCGCCATTCAAGGCCTGGGCAATGTCGGTTATGCCTTGGCCGAACAGTTGCACGCGGCTGGGGCCGAGTTGTTGGTCAGCGACATCGATCATGGCAAGGTGCAACTGGCCATGGAGCAGTTGGGCGCTCATCCAATTGCCAACGATGCGCTGCTCAGCACACCGTGCGACATACTCGCGCCCTGCGGCCTGGGTGGTGTGCTTAACAGCAATAGTGTGTCGCAATTGCGCTGCGCGGCGGTCGCAGGTTCGGCCAACAACCAGTTGATCCATCTGGAAATCGCCGATCAGCTGGAACGCCGGGGCATTTTGTATGCGCCGGATTACGTGATCAATGCCGGCGGGCTGATCTACGTGTCGCTCAAGCACCGCGGGGAAGAGCTGACAACCATCACCGCGCACCTGTCGAAAATCAGTTCACGACTGACCGAAGTCTTCGCCCATGCCCAGGCAGAAAAACGTTCCCCGGCCCGGGTGGCGGATGAGTTGGCGGAGAAAGTGCTGTACCGGTGATGCTGTACGGGTGAAAAGTATGAATCGACAAGGGAGTGAGCGCCTATCCGGCCCACTTGCTCCCCAAGCCCTGCGCCACAAGCGTCGGGCCTGATCATTGCACGCCGACCCCGCGTGCCAGGAGCCCTGTGATGCTTCACAAGGTTGAGCTGCCTTATACCCGTTTTTTATCCCCTGATGGCCAGTTGCTTGGCGATCTTCCCGCCTGGGCCGACGATTTCAATCTGCTGACGCGCCTGTATCGGCAGATGGTCCTGACCCGCCTTTTCGATCAGAAAGCTGTCGCCCTGCAACGCACCGGACGCATCGGCACCTATGCGCCGACCCTGGGCCAGGAAGCCATTGGCGTGGCGGTCGGCAGCCTGATGCACGCCGAAGATGTGCTGATCCCGTATTACCGTGACACCGCCGTGCAGTTGATGCGTGGCGTGCGTATGGAAGAAATCCTGCTGTATTGGGGCGGCGACGAGCGTGGCAGCGACTTTGTCGACCCGGCGGTGGCTCAGGATTTCCCGATCTGCGTACCGATCGCTACTCAGGCTCTGCATGCCTGCGGCGTGGCCAGCGCGTTTAAAATCCGTGGTGAGCATCGGGTCGCCGTCACCACCTGCGGCGATGGCGGCACCAGCAAAGGTGACTTCCTGGAAGCCCTCAATGTCGCAGGCGCCTGGCAGTTGCCGGTGGTGTTTATAGTCAACAACAACCAATGGGCGATTTCGGTACCGCGGCGAATTCAGTGCGGTGCCCCCACTTTGGCGCAGAAAGCCATTGGCGCGGGCTTCCACGGCGAGCAGGTCGACGGCAACGACATACTCGCCGTTTATGACCGCGTGCAAGCGGCCCTCGAACGGGCGCGTCATGGTAAAGGCCCGATGTTGCTCGAATGCCTGAGCTATCGCCTCGGCGATCACACCACGGCCGACGATGCCACGCGCTACCGCTCGGCGGACGAGGTCAAGCAGGCCTGGCTCGAAGAACCGATCAAACGCCTGCAACGGTTCATGGCCGGGCAAGGTGTATGGGACGAAGGCCGCGAACAGGCGCTGATCGGCGAATGCCAGGCGCTGGTGCAACGTGCTGTGGATAATTTTGACGCGGCGGGTTTGCAGGCGCCGGAATCGGTGATCGATCATGTTTACGCGCAGTGGCCGCAGGCTCTGGCCGAACAGCGCGAAGAGTTCCTCGAACGAGTGGCGCGCCGGACGGGAGGTTCGGTCCATGAGTAACGGTAAGGTGACGCTGCTGGAAGCAGTGAATCTGGCGTTGCATCGGGCCATGCGCGAAGACGAGAACGTCATCGTCCTGGGTGAAGACGTCGGGGTGAACGGTGGGGTATTTCGCGCCACGCTGGGCCTGCGCGACAGTTTTGGTTTCAAGCGGGTGATCGACTCGCCGCTGGCCGAAACCATGCTCGGCGGGCTGGCGGTGGGCATGGCGGCCCAAGGCCTGAAACCAGTGGTGGAAATCCAGTTCATGGGGTTCATCTACGCCACCATGGAACACCTGGTGTCCCACGCCAGCCGCATGCGCAATCGTACGCGCGGGCGGATCTCCTGCCCGATGGTGCTGCGCTCGCCGATGGGCGCCGGGATTCGCGCGCCGGAGCACCACAGTGAAAGCACCGAAGCACTGTTCGCGCACATTCCGGGGCTGCGGGTGGTGATCCCGTCCTCGCCGGCCCGGGCCTATGGCTTGTTGCTTGCGGCCATCGATGACCCGGATCCGGTGATCTTTCTCGAACCGACCCGACTCTATCGAATGAACCCGCAACCGCTGTTGGATGATGGCAAGCGCCTGCCGCTGGACAGCTGTTTCACCCTGCGCGAAGGCAGCGACCTTACCTTGATCAGTTGGGGCGCCAGTGTGATGGAAACCCTGCAGGCCGCGACGGTGTTGGCTGAACAGGGCGTTTCGGCGGAAGTGATCGATGTCGCCAGTATCAAGCCGCTGGACCTCGACACAATGGAGGCCTCGGTGCGCAAGACCGGTCGCTGCGTGATTGTGCATGAGGCGCCGCGCTCCTGCGGGGTCGGCGCGGAAATCGCCGCCAGTCTCTACGAACGGGTGTTGCTGGAGTTGCAGGCACCGATCCTGCGAGTCACCGCGCCAGACATTCCACCGCCGCTGTATCGGCTGGAATCGCTGTACATGCCCAGCGTCGAAGACATTCTGCACGCCTGCAACACCGTGCTGCATCACCCCTGAAGAGACGCCAGAGGCCAAGGAGGTTGTGATGAAATATTTCAAACTGCCGGATCTGGGCGAAGGCTTGCAGGAGGCGGAAATTGTCCGCTGGCACGTCAAGGTCGGCGATACCGTCAAGGCTGACCAATTGCTGGTGTCGGTGGAAACCGCCAAGGCGCTGGTGGACATTCCCGCGCCCTACGACGGCGTGGTGGCGAAAACCTTCGGCGGCGAGGGCGACATTCTGCACGTTGGAGAGCCGCTGCTCGGTTACGAAGGTGAAGCGGATGCGGGCACCGTGGTGGGACGCCTTGAGGGCGGCGGTACGAATCAGGAGGATGCATTTTTTATCGGCGCCGCGCCTTCGACCCGCGAACACCTGGCCAGCCGTGCCACGCCGGCAGTGCGTCAACTGGCTCGGCAGCTTGGCGTTGAACTGAGCGCATTGGTCGGCTCCGGTCAGGACGGCCAGATCACCCGCAGCGATGTGGAAAATGCGGCCCAGACGGAACGTGAGCGCTTCGGCGGTGAGAAGCTGCGCGGTGTGCGACGCAGCATGGCGCTGAACATGGCCAGGTCCCATGCCGAAGTGGTGCCGGTGACGATTTTCGGCGATGCCGATCTGCATCGCTGGGGGCTGGCGCGAGAACCACTGATTCGTCTGGCCAAGGCCATGGCGGCGGCCTGTGCGGTGGAGCCGGTACTCAACAGCGCCTTCGATGGCAAAACCCTGTCGCTCAAACAACACCAACGGCTCGATCTGGGCATTGCTGTGGATACGCCGGACGGTTTGTTCGTGCCGGTGTTGCGCGATGTCGGCAATCGCACGTCAGCAGACTTGAAAGAAGGCGTGATGCGCCTGCGGGCCGATGTGCAGGCGCGCTCGATCCCGCCCAAGGAGATGATGGGCGCGACGCTGACCCTGTCGAATTTCGGCACCTTGTTCGGCCGCTATGCCAACCCGGTGGTGGT
Organism: Pseudomonas sp. EL_65y_Pfl2_R96; assembly: GCF_963970905.1. Taxonomy (NCBI): domain Bacteria; kingdom Pseudomonadati; phylum Pseudomonadota; class Gammaproteobacteria; order Pseudomonadales; family Pseudomonadaceae; genus Pseudomonas; species Pseudomonas sp. EL_65y_Pfl2_R96. Next base: position 59,380 of record NZ_CAXAQH010000008.1, read on the forward strand.
GCCGCCGCAAGTGGCGATCCTCGCCGCCGGGGCGATCCGCGATGAACCGGTGGCGGTCGAGGGCGCGGTGGTGGTGCATCCGATCCTGCCGCTGTCCCTGACCTTCGATCACCGTGTAGTGACTGGCGGCGAGGCTGCGCGGTTCTTCAAGGCTCTGGTGACGGCGCTGGAACAACCCGAGGCCTGACGTTTTGCGGGCATGAAAAAGGCCCTGAGCCATTGGACTCAGGGCCTATTCAATTCGGGCATTGCTTACTTTGGCGTCTTGGCGGCTTTGGCTGGCTTGGTCGGCTCAGCGGGCGGCACTTCAACAGGTGCAGCGACTTCAACGGGTGCAGCCTTTTCAACGACTTCAGCCGGCACATTCAGCAGTTCGGACAGCGCGTCCGGCTGGCTCTTGAATGCCTTGGCGAACACATCACGGTTCTTCGCCATGTAGATCCCGGCTTCTTCCACTTGCTGTTCGGTCAGGGACGGAACGGCTTTTTGCAACACTTCAGCCAGCAATTCGGCCAGTTCGAGCATTTTGTCATGACGGTCAGCTTCGGCTTTATCCATGAACAAGCGCTCCAGATCTCGGCTGCTGCGGTATACCACTTCGACGGCCATTCACCACCTCACATGCCTTCACATTTAGTTGTCTTTGCGACTACTGTATCTATATACAGCGAAAAGGATAAGCGAATCCCTGCGCTTTGGGTAGTGGCTTTTTAATGTAGACCGTAATCGGCGTTTGTCAGGTGAACCGTGGCGCAGCCATCGCGAGCAGGCTCGCTCCGACAAGAGATCTGCGGCGTTCACAAAACCATTGTGGGAGCGAGCCTGCTCGCGATGGGGTCCGTCCAGACACCACAGAAGTGTCCAGTAGCAGCCCATCGCCATCTCACCCCACAGCCTCTGGCCTTTTTTCTGCATGCAGAACAACCGTCACGTCCAACCCGCATCATCCGCTCGAACCGAGCTAAGGAAAAATCATCGTGAAAATCAACTGGGCCGAGAACCTGCGGCAGAACGTGCACCAACTGGCCGAGTCCCTGGGCAACCTGTTCGTCGAGACCTTCCACTACCTGGCGCTGTTCGCCATCGGTGCGGTGACCGCTTGGGCTGCGGTCATGGAATTCCTCGGGATGCTGGAGAAGGGGAACATCAAGATCGATGACATCTTGCTGCTGTTCATCTACCTGGAACTGGGGGCGATGGTCGGGATTTACTTCAAGACCAACCACATGCCGGTGCGTTTCCTGATCTATGTGGCGATCACCGCGCTGACGCGGCTGCTGATCTCCAACGTCTCGCACCACAATCCGCCGGACCTGGGGATCATCTACCTGTGCGGCGGGATTCTGCTGCTGGCGTTTTCGATTCTGGTGGTGCGTTACGCCTCGTCGCAGTTCCCTTCGGTGAAGATCGAACACCCGCAGCGCAAGATCGGTGCGGGTTCCGGTGAACATCCTGAAGTGGAGAAGGGCGAGCTTTAAAGCCCCATGGCGGGCCAGGGCCGGGATTTGACCAAGGGCGGCGGCGGGTTGCGATTGTCGCCGTCGGTCATGGCTTCGAGGATGGCCACGGCGCTGTGGCCTTGTTCGATGGCGATGCCGAATTGAATGCTTTGCACCAGGCGTTTGAGGCGCTTGGGATCGTTACGCTGTTCGGCGCTGATCATCCGTTTGGCCGCCACGCGGCCACTTTTGGAGAGGGTCAGCATGATGCTGCCGTCCAGACCCTGAATGCTCAGGTTGATTTGATACTCCGGAGCAAAGGCATCGGTAATGATCTGAAAAGGGTTGTCCATAATGCGTCACCGCCTGATTGAACGTGCAGTTGTTGACGGCTGTGATCGGGATTAGTTCGCGACACCAGACCACCGGCCTTCCATGTTCATGTACTTCCATCCGTGCAACGTAGGAGGCAAAGCAAGGGGCATGCCGGGAAAACGATGGGGTAGTGAACACGGCAAAAAGAAGGCGGGCACTCTGGCCCGCCTTCTTTTTGCCTGCCCGTTTCAGGGCATGAACGAATAGATGATCGCAGACAGTGCAATCAAACCGATCAACACCACGAACACGTTCGAGGCCTGGCCCGAGTACTGGCGCAAGGCCGGCACGCGGCGGATGGCGTACATCGGCATCAGGAACAACAGGCACGCGATGATCGGCCCGCCGAGGGTTTCGATCATGCCCAGGATGCTCGGATTGAAAGTCGCCACGGCCCAGCAGCTGAGGATCATGAACAGCGCAGTGATGCGGTTCAGCCAACGGGCGGACATGACTCGACCACGGCCACGCAGGCTTTTCACGATCAGGCCCTGAAAGCCTTCGCTGGCGCCGATGTAATGGCCGAGGAAGGATTTGGTGATTGCCACCAGCGCAATCAGCGGCGCGGCGTAAGCGATGATGGGTGTCTGGAAATGGTTGGCCAGGTACGACAGGATCGAAATGTTCTGTGCCTTCGCAGCGGCCAGATCCGCCGGGGACAACGCCAGCACGCAGCTGAAGCAGAAGAACATCACCGTGACGACCATCATGGCGTGCGCGATCGCCAGAATTCCGCTGCTTTTGCGTTCGGCTTGCTCGCCGTAACGCTGTTTCTGATCGACGGCGAAGGCGGAGATGATCGGCGAATGGTTGAACGAGAACACCATTACCGGGATCGCCAGCCACAGCGTCTGGAAGAACAACGGCATGGGCATGCCTTCACTGGCGGTGGCGAAGAACGCGCCGTTCCAGTTTGGAATCAGGCTGATACCGAGCAGCAACAACGCTGCGACGAACGGGTAAACCAGCACGCTCATGCATTTGACGATGACGCCCTGACCGCAACGGACGATGGCCATCAGGCCGAGAATCAGCCCCAGCGATAGAATCGCCCGAGGCGGCGGCGTCATCTGCAACTGGTGCTCCATCAGGCTGCTCAGGGTGTTGGTCAGCGCCACGCTGTACACCAGCAGAATCGGGAAGATCGCGAAGAAATACAGCAGCGTGATCAGCTTGCCGGCGCCGATGCCGAAGTGTTCTTCCACCACTTCGGTGATGTCCCCGGAACGACCGGATAACACGAAACGCGTCAGGCCGCGGTGGGCAAAGAATGTCATCGGAAATGCCAGCACAGCCAGAATCAGCAGTGGCCAGAAACCACCCACGCCGGCGTTGATCGGCAGGAACAGCGTGCCGGCGCCAATCGCCGTGCCATAGAGGCCAAGCATCCAGGTGGTGTCGTGTTTGCTCCAGCCTTTGTGGGTTATTTCGCTATTACGTGTCAGGTCTACAGCAGGATTATCGGCGGCAGGTGTATGTATTTCGGTCATCGGTATCGCCTCGTTATTATTTTTGCTCGGGCTCACGCGAAACGGTCAGAAAATGCGCCTCAGCATTCCACCCAGCTCACCGCCAGGCCGCCCCGTGAAGTTTCTTTGTATTTGTCGTGCATGTCGGCGCCGGTATCGCGCATGGTGCGGATCACCCGGTCCAGGGAAATGAAGTGTTTGCCATCACCGCGCAGGGCCATTTGCGTGGCGTTGATCGCCTTGACGGCGGCAATCGCGTTGCGCTCGATGCACGGCACTTGCACCAGGCCGCCGACTGGGTCGCAGGTCAGGCCGAGGTTGTGTTCCAGGCCGATTTCGGCGGCGTTTTCCAGTTGCTCCGGGGTGGCGCCGAGCACATCCGCCAGACCGGCGGCGGCCATGGCGCATGCCGAGCCGACCTCACCCTGGCAGCCGACTTCGGCGCCGGAGATCGAAGCGTTTTTCTTACAGAGAATGCCTACAGCGGCGGCGCCCAAAAAGAACGCGACGACATCATCGTCCGATGCGTCCGGGTTGAATTTCATGTAGTAGTGCAGCACGGCGGGAATGATCCCCGCCGCCCCGTTTGTAGGCGCGGTGACCATGCGCCCGCCCGCCGCGTTTTCTTCGTTCACGGCAAGGGCGAACAGGTTGACCCACTCCATGGCCGACAGGGTGGAGCTGATGACATTCGGTTTGCCGATTTCCAACAGGCTGCGGTGCAATTTCGCGGCGCGGCGCGGAACATTCAGCCCGCCCGGCAGGATGCCTTCGTGACGCAACCCTTGCTCGACGCACTCGCGCATCACCGACCAGATGTGCAGCAGCCCCTGGCGGATCTCGGCGTCGCTGCGCCAGACCCGTTCATTGGCCATCATCAGCTCGGAAACCCGCAGGCCGTGCTGCTTGCACAGCATGAGCAATTCGGCGGCACTGGAGAAATCGTACGGCAGCACCACGTCGCTGGCCGGTGCCATGCCTGACTCGGCTTCGGCCGCTTCGATGATGAAACCGCCGCCCACCGAGTAATACGTCTGCTCGAACAGCTCACCGGTTTCACCGAAGGCTGTCAGGGACATGGCGTTGGGGTGGTAGGGCAGGCTCTCGTCGAGCAGCAGGAGATCGCTCTTCCAGTTGAAGGGGATGATCGATTGACCTGCCAGACTCAGTTCGCCGGTCTCACGCAAGGTTTGGATTCGGCTGTCGATGGACGTGGGATCGATGCTGTCCGGCCATTCGCCCATCAGGCCCATGACACAGGCACGGTCGGTGGCATGGCCGACGCCGGTGGCCGAAAGCGAACCATAGAGTCGGATTTCTACCCGCCGTACGTCGTCCAGCAAAGCTTGATCGATCAGGGCTTGGGCGAAGGTCGCGGCGGCGCGCATCGGGCCGACGGTGTGGGAACTGGACGGACCGATGCCGACTTTGAAGAGATCGAAAACACTGATAGCCATGCTAAAGCCTATACAAGCAATGGAAGAGAAATCGCTGCCATTTTTGTAGGACAAGCGCAATGTCGGCGATACTGCCTACCTCGGTCCTACGTGACCAACGAAACTTCCTAAGAAAGCCTTTAGCAGGACTAAACGATGAGTCGCCAATTGCATGCCCAGACTTACGTCTGGCTGCACGTGTTTTCCTGTGCCGCGCGGCACTTGTCCTTCACCCGCTGCGCCGAAGAACTGCACATCACGCCGGGGGCGGTCAGTCAGCAAATTCGGCAGCTGGAAGAGCGGCTGGGTTTTCGCCTGTTTCATCGGCGCGCCCGTGGCGTGGAATTGAGCGCTGAAGGCCAGCGACTGGCCATCACTGTCAACGAGGCCTACGGCAGCATCGACGCAGAATTGCGACGATTGGATGCGGGAATGATCAGCGGGATTCTGCGGGTGCGCTCGATCCCGTCGTTCCTGAGCAAATGGCTGACTCCGCGCCTGCCACGTTTGCAGCAGCGTTTTCCGGATATCCAACTGCGTTTGGTGGCTGAGGACAGCAGCGTCTCGTTGCACGAAGGCGACTTCGATCTGGCGATCGATCTGAACGACGGCAGTTATCCCGGATTGTTATCCACAGCCTTGTTGGACGAACAAATCTTTCCGGTGTGTGCCCCGAGCCTGTTGCGCGGGCGCCCGCCGCTGCACGGCCCGGCAGACCTGATGCATTTTCCGCTACTGCACGACATCACGGCCTGGCGTGGCAGCTACGAGTACGCGGAATGGGAGTTTTACCTCAACGCCATCGGCTTCGAGGGCGCGGACGTGCGGCGCGGGCATACCTTCAATCGCAATCACCTGACCATCGAAGCGGCAATTGCCGGGATGGGCGTGGCGATTGCGCGGCGCACGCTGCTCAATGACGAACTGGAACGCGGGACGTTGATCGTGCCGTTTGGCTTGGCGGTGCCGAATCACAAGCGTTACGTGCTGCTCTATGCACCGGGCGCGCTGAGCCATCCGAGCGTACGCGCGGTGCATGACTGGCTGGTGGAGGAGGCGGGGATATTTCGTAGTCTGCATCCGCTGGCGGAGCGGCAGATGTGAGCAGCTAAGACATCAAGCAGGGGCGACCGAACTCCCGACATTAACAGCGCTTTTGCCCGTTGTCCGGCTTTTTTTACGTATGAATATTTATCTTTTTTTAGGGGTTGAATTATCCAGCGTACACACCGATTGTGTAACCAAGAGGTCACGGTGATGACGCCCAAGGGCTAACTGACCGGCCTCTCGCGAGCTAGCTGAAATAAGGGATGAACTATGCAAATCCAAGTCAATAGCGATAACCATATTCAAAGCAGTAAACGACTGGAGGAGTGGGTACGTACTACCATTGAGAGCACGCTCGAACGTTATGAAGAGGACCTGACCCGCGTCGAGGTCCATCTGCGGGACGAGAACGGCGACAAGCCGGGCCCCCATGACATACGCTGCCAGCTGGAAGCGCGGCCAAAAGGCCACCAGCCGATTTCCGTTACCCATAAAGCCGACTCCCTGGAACTGGCGATCGACGGGGCGGCCGAAAAACTTGAACATGCGCTGGAGCATATGTTTGGCAAATTACGCGGCAAACCACGTGCCGCTGTCGTGCCGTTCGAGAGGGGCGCTCATGCTGACGTCCTGCTGGAAGAAGAATTTCTCGAGAACGAACAGGCTGCGCTCAACGGCTGAGGCTTGAGGCTGCTTTTACCCTTCCACTAAAAAAACGGGCCTGCATTGCAGGCCCGTTCTTGTTTCTGGATTTAGTGATTCCTGGGCGTGTTCCAATGCCAGTCAACAGGTACGGAACCTGTGGGAGCGGGCTTGCTCGCGAAGGCGGCTGTACAGGCACCGAAAAACCTCAGGACTGCTGCGCTACCGCAAAAACGCCTGCCGATATTCTCCCGGCGCTCCTCCCAAAGCCTGCCGAAACCGGTTGGTGAAATGACTCGCACTGGCAAACCCGCAGGCCAATGCAATCTCCCCCAATGGCCGCGACGTCCCGCGCAATAACTCCCGCGCCCGACTCAGTCGCCGCGCCAACACATACTGATGCGGCGGCAGCCCGAAGCTCACACGAAACATCCGCGCAAAATGATATTCCGACAGCGCACACAACGCCGCCAATTGTCCGAGGCTGATCGCTTCGGCCAACTGACTGTCGATGAACTCCACCAACTGCCGCCGCTGGTGCGCGGCCAATCCGCCCTTGAGGCGCAAGCCCTGACGCACGCCGACCTGGCTGAGCAACGTATGGCTGAGCATCTCGTGGGCCAGGCTGCTGGTGAGCAGGCGTTCGCCCGGTTCGTCCCAGTTGAGGGCGATCAACTGCCGAAAGCGCCGGGCCTGCTGCGGGTCTTCGAGGAACGTGCGCTCGTGCAACTGTAATTCCCGGGGTTCGCGATCCAGTAGCGTGACGCAACCAAGGGCATATTGTTCGGCGCTGAAATACAGGTGGGCCAGGCGAATGTCGCCGTTGATCACCCAGCCGGACTGATGGTCGGCCGGCAGAATGCACAGCTTGTCCGGGCCGCCCTTGTTGCCGGGCTGATCGCGGCGAAAGGTGCCGGTGCCGCCGGCGATGTAGCACGACAAGGTGTGATGGCTCGGCGCTTCGTAGTCCTGGGCGTCGTGGTGGTTGTTCCACAAGGCTGCAGCCATACCGTCACCGAGCTCGGCGCTGTGCTCCAGGCGAGCATTGGGCGAGCGGTTGAGGGCTTGAAAGACTTGCAGCGTTTCCAGTGCGGCCATGATCGGTTCTCTCCAACGCCTTGCATCCTACTCCGTAGACGTTGGCCTGCCAGCCCGGCGGCCGACAAAAGCGCAAGTTTATGCAAGTGCAAAAGGGGGGCACGTTGGACACTGAAGGCCTATTCAGGAGTCTGGTCATGAATCTCTCGTTATACCTGCTGACCGTGCTGATCTGGGGCACCACCTGGATCGCCTTGAAATGGCAACTGGGCGTTGTGGCCATTCCAGTATCGATCGTCTACCGCTTTGGCCTCGCCGCGCTGGTGCTGTTCGTGATGCTGTTGCTCAGCCGGCGCCTGCAAGTGATGAACCGTCGCGGGCATCTGATTTGCCTGGCGCAGGGTCTGTGCCTGTTCTGCATCAATTTCATGTGCTTCCTCACGGCCAGCCAGTGGATCCCCAGCGGTCTGGTCGCCGTGGTGTTTTCCACCGCCACGCTGTGGAACGCCTTTAATGCGCGGGTGTTCTTCGGTCAGAAAATTGCCCGTAACGTGCTGATGGGCGGCGCGTTGGGCTTGCTCGGACTTGGCCTGCTGTTCTGGCCAGAGCTGGCCGGCCATACCGCGAGCCCGGAAACCTTGCTCGGATTGGGTTTGGCGTTACTCGGAACCTTGTGCTTCTCGGCGGGCAACATGCTGTCGAGTCTGCAACAGAAAGCAGGCCTCAAACCCCTGACCACCAACGCCTGGGGCATGGCTTACGGCGCGGCGATGTTGTCGGTGTGGTGCCTGGTCAAAGGTGTCCCGTTCGATATGGAATGGAATGCCCGTTACATCGGCTCGTTGCTGTATCTGGTGATCCCGGGCTCGGTGATCGGCTTCACCGCCTACCTGACGCTGGTCGGACGCATGGGGCCGGAGCGGGCGGCGTATTGCACCGTGTTGTTCCCGGTGGTGGCGCTGAATGTGTCGGCGTTTGCCGAGGGTTATCAATGGACCGCGCCGGCACTGGTGGGGTTGGTGTTGGTGATGTTGGGTAACGTGTTGGTGTTTCGTAAACCCAAGGCCCCGATGGTGCAGGGGAACGGCAAGTTGGCTTGAGCTGAATAATGATCGAGCGCGGTCTGCCTCGGCGCTCGATCTTCAGTCGGGCAGGCGTTTAAAACGCCTGCCCGTTTTGATCAGCCTTTCCACACTTGCGGGTTCACCAGATCCTGCGGCCGCTCACCCAACAAGGCGCTGCGCAAGTTGGCCAGTGCGCGGTTGGCCATGGCCTCGCGGGTTTCGTGAGTCGCGGAGCCGATGTGCGGCAATGTCACCGCGTTTTTCAGTAGGAACAATGGCGACTCGGCCAGCGGTTCTTTCTCATAGACGTCCAGGCCGGCGCCGCGAATCCGGTTGTTTTGCAGGGCTTCGATCAGCGCCGGTTCGTCCACTACGGGGCCGCGGGCGATGTTCACCAGAATGGCGCTCGGTTTCATCAACGCCAGTTCACGGTGACTGATCAGGTGCCTGGTTTTTTCGCTGAGCGGCACCACCAGGCAGACGAAATCGGCTTCGGCCAGCAATTGGTCGAGGCTGCGCAACTGCGCGCCGAGCTCCTGTTCCAGTTCGGTCTTGCGGCTGTTACCGCTGTAAATAATCGGCATGTTGAAGCCCAGCCGACCACGCCGTGCGATGGCCGCGCCGATGTTGCCCATGCCGACGATCCCTAAGGTTTTGCCATGCACATCGCTGCCGAACAACGGTGCGCCGACGGTGGCCTGCCATTGGCCGGCCTTGGTCCAGGCGTCCAGTTCGGCGACACGGCGGGCACTGCTCATGAGCAAGGCGAAGGCCAGGTCGGCAGTGCTTTCGGTGAGTACGTCGGGTGTGTTGGTGAGCATGATCCCGCGTTCGTTGAAGTAAGCGAGGTCGTAATTGTCGTAGCCGACCGAGACGCTGGAGACCACTTCCAGTTTGCTGGCGTTTTCCAGTTGCGCACGACCGAGTTTGCGACCGACGCCGATCAGGCCGTGGGCGTGAGGCAGGGCTTCGTTGAATTGGGCGTTGATGTCGCCGTTTTTCGGGTTCGGCACGATCACGTCGAAGTCTTGTTGCAGACGTTCGATCATCGGTGGGGTGATGCGGCTGAAGGCGAGGACGGTTTTTTTCATTGGAGGCGGCTCGTCGGGCTTGGAGAATGCCAAGCACGCTAACATTCTTTTTCGCTGTTGTGCGTAGGAGCAGCCTTCGGCAGCTCCTACAGGTACGGGTCAGTCTTGTGGGTCGATGTTGTCCAGTACTCGATTCACCGCCAGTTCGCCCAGCATGATGACCTGCTGGATGCCCAGCATGGTGTTGCGATGAGTGCCTTCGAGAAACCCGGCGAAGTCACTGGCCATGACGCTGGCCGAGGCGAGGGATTCGCAGGCGTAGACCAATAAGGTTTCGGTGGTGGCGTCGGGGGCAACCTGGAACAAGTGGCTGGGTATGTGAGGGGGATTTGGCGTCGGCTTGAACATAAGTGCATTACTCCATGCTGGGATTGATGGAGCTGCCACTTTTTGTTTTCCAGACAAAAGGTGGCAGCCGTGCGCGGACTGGAAAAACCGGTCAATCCCAACCACAACCCGGCAGACCCGAAGGTCTCCCGCGCACAGCCGCCATAACATTGCGAGCAGAAAAAAGCGCCGCAGTATGCCATGTGCTGAGGTAAAGATTGATCCAGGTTTTCCAGACCTGATCGCTGATGCGTCAGCGACCCCCAAAGCCTACCCATCTCCCGTCCCACACACCAACCGTCAAAACACGTGGGAAGCATCCCCGAACATTGGCGATTTGTAGGACCGTCTGTAGCTCAATTCGCCAACCGAACCCCACCCAAACTCCCACTCAACTCATACGCCGCCAATTCCGCCTGATGCGCCGCCAATATCTCCGGCAACGACCCGCGCAAGTACTCCACCCACGTCTTGATCTTCGCATCCAGATACTGCCGCGACGGATAAATCGCGTACAGGTTCAATTCCTGCGAGCGGTACTTCGGCATCACCCGCACCAGCGTGCCGTTGCGCAGCCCTTCGATCGCCGCGTACACCGGCAACACCCCAACCCCCATGCCACTGGTGATCGCCGTCTTCATCGCATCAGCCGAGTTCACCAAAAACGGTGAGCTGTTGATGGTGACCATTTCCTGGCCTTCGGGGCCGTCGAAGGCCCACTTCTCCAGCGGGATCACCGGGCTCACCAGGCGCAGGCAGGCGTGGTTGAGCAAATCGCTGGGCTTTTGCGCACAGCCGTTGGCTTTTACATAGGCCGGCGATGCGCAAACGATGCTGTAGGTGATACCCAGGCGCTGGGAGACGAAGCCCGAGTCCGGCAGTTCGCTGGCGAGCACGATGGACACGTCGTAGCCCTCGTCGAGCAAATCCGGCACGCGGTTGGCCATGGTCAGGTCGAAGGTCACGTCCGGGTGGGTTTTGCGGTAGCGGGCGATGGCGTCGATCACGAAGTGCTGACCGATGCCGGTCATGGTGTGCACCTTGAGTTGCCCGGCCGGGCGCGCGTGGGCGTCGCTGGCTTCGGCTTCGGCTTCTTCGACGTAGGCCAGGATCTGCTCGCAGCGCAATAAGTAGCGCTTGCCGGCTTCGGTCAAAGCGATACGGCGGGTGGTGCGGTTGAGCAGACGGGTTTGCAGGTGGGCCTCCAGGTTGGAGACCGCGCGCGAGACGTTGGCCGTGGTGGTGTCGAGTTGCACGGCGGCGGCGGTGAAGCTGCCGGCCTCGGCCACGTAACTGAAGGCGCGCATGTTTTGCAAAGTGTCCATGGGGTGCTCTCTAGGCGAATGGCAAATTGTGACACGAAGTTTCTGCTTTTTTACAGGCGACTAAAGACGCGACCAAGGGATTATCGCGTTAACGGTAACAAAGATTCACAGGATTCCCGGCTTATCGCCAACAGAGCCCACCCCTAGAATTGCGCCCACCTACAGGGGATCTCCCTCATCTCAGGAAATCGCAGCAGTGCCGCGTCGCATCAACAGAGCGCTCAAGACGCTCAGTGTTTTGGCTTTAACCCTGGCAATCAGCGGCTGCATCGGAACCGGCGGCCTTGCCCCACAGGGCAAGGCACTGGAGGTTAATTCATTGGCCACCGACGAAGCCATCCAGAACGCCGCCCAGGACGCTCACTGGCCCACCGCCCAATGGTGGCAAGCCTACGGCGACCCACAACTGAACCGCTGGATCGACCTCGCCCTGCAAGGCAGCCCGAGCATGGCCATGGCCGCCGCGCGAGTGCGTCAGGCCCGGTCCATGGCTGGCGTTTCCGAGTCCGCCGAGTCGTTGCAGATCAACGGCCAATCCACCCTCAAGCGCCACAACTGGCCCACCGATCAGTTCTACGGCCCCGGCGAGTTGGCCAACACCACCACCTGGGACAACAACGCCGCACTGGGCTTCAGCTATGCCCTCGACCTGTGGGGTCGCGAAAGCAACGCCACCGAACGCGCCGTGGACATGGCCCACATGAGCGCCGCCGAGGCGCGGCAGGCCCGGCTCGAACTGCAGAACAACATCGTGCGCGCCTATATCGAACTCTCGTTGCATTACGCGCAACGGGACATCGTCGCCGCGACCTTGAAGCAGCAACAGCAAATCCTCGATCTGGCGCAAAAACGTCTGGACGGTGGCATCGGCACGCATTTCGAAGTCAGTCAGGCCGAAACGCCGCTACCGGAAACCCATCGCCAACTCGATGCGCTGGACGAAGAAATCGCCCTCAGCCGTAACCAGCTCGCGGCCTTGGCCGGTAAGGGCCCGGGGGAGGGCGCGCAGTTGCAACGGCCGACGCTGTCGTTGGGCGCGGCGCTGAAGTTGCCGTCGTCGCTGCCGGCGCAATTGCTCGGTCAACGCCCGGACGTGGTTGCCAGTCGCTGGCAAGTGGCGGCCCAGGCGCGGGGCATCGATGTCGCTCACGCCGGTTTCTACCCCAACGTCGATCTGGTCGGCAGCCTCGGCTACATGGCCACCGGCGGTGGGGCGCTGGAGTTCCTCACGGGCAAGAAGCTCAACTACAGCGTGGGACCTGCTATTTCATTGCCGATCTTCGACGGCGGCCGCTTGCGTTCAGAACTGGGCGAGGCCTCGGCCGGTTACGACATCGCCGTGGCCAGGTACAACCAGACCCTGGTCAACGCGCTGAAGAACATCTCCGACCAGTTGATCCGCCGCGAGTCGATGGACAAGCAACAGGCCTTCGCCGCCGAGTCGGTGGCCACGGCGCAGAAGACCTACGACATCGCGATGATCGCGTATCAGCGCGGGCTCACCGATTACCTCAACGTGCTCAATGCGCAGACCTTGCTGTTCAAGCAGCAACAGGTGCAGCAGCAGGTTCAGGCCGCACGCTTGAGTGCTCACGCGGAATTGGTGACTGCTTTGGGCGGAGGCCTCGGCGCTGGCAACGACGTCCCGAATGCCGAGAAAACCCAACCCCCGAAAACCCCGGTTCTTTTGCGTTGAACACAAAACCTGTGGGAGCGAGCCTGCTCGCGATAGCGGTGTGTCAGTCGACATCAATGTTGAATGTGAAATCGTCATCGCGAGCAGGCTCGCTCCCACAGGTTCCGCGACCTGACTGAATTTCAATGAGCAAAATTCCATGACTCCCTTGCCCGCACCTTTGCGCTGGCTGTATTCCCTTGAATGGCGCCGGGGTTTCTTCGACTGGGCGCGTAGCGACGGCGTGACCTGGGTCTACATTTTCAAAGTGCTGTTCGCAGCATTCCTCACGCTGTGGCTGGCCATGCGCCTGGAATTGCCGCAACCGCGCACCGCGATGATTACCGTGTTCATCGTCATGCAACCGCAAAGCGGCCAGGTGTTCGCCAAGAGTTTCTATCGCTTCCTCGGCACGTTGGCCGGGTCGGCGGTGATGGTCGCGCTGATTGCCTTATTTGCGCAGAACACCGAACTGTTCCTCGGCTCGCTGGCGATCTGGGTCGGCCTCTGCACGGCTGGCGCGGCGCGTTATCGCAACTTCCGCGCCTACGGATTTGTGCTCGCCGGTTATACGGCGGCGATGGTCGGACTGCCTGCCCTGGCGCATCCGGACGGCGCATTCATGGCGGCGGTCTGGCGCGTATTGGAAATCTCCCAGGGGATTCTCTGCTCGACGCTGGTCAGCGCCGCGATCCTGCCGCAAACAGCCAGCGCCGCGATGCGCAACGCCTTGTATCAGCGCTTCGGTGTGTTCGCCTTGTTTGTCACCGATGGCTTGCGCGGTCGCAGTCAGCGCGAGGCGTTTGAAGCGAGCAATGTGCGGTTCATTGCCGAGGCGGTGGGCCTTGAAGGGCTGCGCAGCGTCACCGTGTTCGAAGACCCGCACATGCGTCGGCGCAATGGGCGGCTCAGTCGCTTGAACAGCGAATTCATGGGCATCACCACGCGCTTCAATGCCCTGCATCAGTTGCTTGAACGCCTGCGCGGCAGCGGCACCGATCACGTGGTCGCGGCGATCAAACCGGGGTTGCAGGACCTGGCCGAAGTGCTCGACGGTTTCAGCGGTCGCGCCTTGACCAGCCCCGACGCGGCACGCCTGGCCACCGCGTTGGCGACCTATAAGGAAAACTTGCCGGCGCGCGTGCGCAGCCTGCGAGCGACCTTTCAGGAGAGCGGCCCGAGCGACGCCGAGCAGCTGGATTTTCACACGGCCTACGAACTGCTCTATCGCTTCGTCGACGACCTGCACAGTTATGCACAGACCCACGCGTCCCTGGCCGATCACAGCCACGAACGTGAACGTTGGGATGAGCCCTTCACCCCGCAAACCAACTGGCTGGCCTCGGCGGCATCGGGCATTCGCGCAGCGTTCATCCTCGTGGTGCTCGGCAGTTATTGGGTGGCCACCGCATGGCCGAGCGGGGCGACCATGACCCTGATCGCCGCCGCCACCGTCGGCCTTTCTGCGGCGACACCGAACCCCAAGCGCATGGCGTTTCAGATGGCCTGCGGGACGTTGCTCGGGGCGCTGATCGGTTTCGTCGAGATGTTTTTCATCTTCCCCTGGATCGACGGTTTTCCGTTGCTCTGCGTGATGCTCGCGCCAGTGATCGTGCTCGGGTCGTTCCTCACTTCACGGCCGCAATACGCCGGGGTTGGCCTGGGGTTGCTGATCTTCTTCAGCACAGGTTCCGTGCCGGACAACCTCACGGTCTACAACCCTTACGCCTTCATCAACGACTACATCGCCATGATCATGGGCATGCTGGTGTGCGCGGCGGCCGGCGCGATCATTCTGCCGCCCAACAGCCGCTGGTTGTGGCGGCGCCTGGAGCAGGATTTGCGCGGGCAAGTGGTGTATGCCATCAGCGGCAGACTCAAGGGTTTGGCGTCGAGTTTCGAAAGTCGCACACGGGACTTGCTGCATCAGGCCTATGGCCTCGCCGCAGGGCAGCCGCAGGTGCAGCGGGACTTGCTGCGCTGGATGTTGGTGGTGCTGGAAGTCGGCCACGCGATTATCGAACTGCGTAAGGAACAAGCGATTCTGCCGGTGCACCCGGCGTATGCCGAATCCCAACCGTGGCGCCAGTCCATCCGGGTGATGGGGCGTTCGTTGGTGCGACTGTTTCTGCAACCGAGCCAGAGCAATCTGGAGCGGGCGCTGGTCGCGGTCGACCACGCGATCGGCCGCGTGCAGGCCACCAACGAACCCTTCGCGCCACACTTCGATACCTCTGCATTGCGCCGGGTGAAGAGCTACCTGCATTTCATCCGTACCTCGTTGCTCGACCCGCAATCGCCTCTGGCCTCATACACCACTGCCAAGCCCCAAGGACTTGAACATGCCTCGTGAAATCGCCTTCCACGGCGTGTACATGCCGACCATGACCCTGATGTTTTTCATTGCGGCGGCGTTGGCCTGGGCCCTTGACCGGTTTTTGTCCGGGTTCGATCTGTACCGTTTCTTCTGGCACCCGGCGCTGTTGCGCCTGAGCCTGTTTACCTGTCTGTTCGGCGCCCTGGCGCTGACTGTTTACCGTTGACTCTCTATCACTGACTCTCTATTTCTGAAGAAGGCCCTGATGAAAAAGCTTTTCAGCCTGCTCGCGACCCTGCTGGTGCTGGCCCTCGCCCTGTGGACCGGCCGGACCCTGTGGGTGCATTACATGAACACCCCCTGGACCCGCGACGGCCGGGTGCGCGCCGACATCATCAACGTCGCCGCCGACGTTACCGGAGAGGTGGTGGAGGTGCCGGTGCGCGACAACCAGTTGGTGAAAAAGGGCGACTTGCTGATGCGCATCGACCCTGAGCACTACCGCATCGCGGTGAAACAGGCACAGAGCCTGGTAGCGTCGCGGAAGGCGACGTGGGAGATGCGCAAGGTCAACGCCCGTCGCCGCGCCGACCTCGACAACCTGGTGATCTCCAGGGAAAACCGTGATGACGCCAGCAACATCGCCGACTCGGCCCTGGCTGATTACCAACATGCCCAGGCACAACTGGACGCCGCCGAACTGAACCTCAAACGCACCGAAGTACGTGCAGCGGTGGACGGCTACGTGACCAACCTCAACGTCCATCGCGGTGACTACGCACGCATCGGCGAAGCGAAAATGGCCGTGGTCGACATGAACTCGTTCTGGGTTTATGGCTTCTTCGAAGAAACCAAACTGCCCCATGTACGCGTGGGCGATAAAGCCGACATGCAATTGATGAGTGGCGAAGTGCTCAAGGGGCATGTGGAAAGCATTTCTCGCGGAATCTACGACCGTGATAACCCGGAAAGCCGCGAGCTGATCGCCGATGTAAATCCGACCTTTAACTGGGTGCGCCTGGCACAGCGAGTGCCGGTGCGGATTCACATTGATGAAGTGCCGGACGGGGTGCTGTTGGCGGCGGGAATTACGTGCACGGTAGTGGTGAAGCAGGACGTTGTGGAGAACTAGGTAGACCGAGTCGCTGCCATCGCAGGCAAACCCACTTCCACAGGTTTTGTGTTTGCTGAGAAGAGGCCTGGTCTGAACCACGGGCTTCTTCGTCGGTAAGGCGTCTTACCGTCGCGCCTGGCTGAGGATGACTTCGGCCTTGTTCACTGCCTCAGCCACGTCCAGTTCTTTGTCACTGAGCAGCGCCATAACCTGCGGATTCTGCAGGACGTCGGCATTGGTGCCGTGCAACTGAGCCTGTCGTGAAATGATCACATACGCGTAAAACTGATTACGGGTGCTGAACTCGGGACGAGCACTCACCGTGGCCAGTGCGTTCTCCATAAAGGCATGGCGATCTTTCTGCGACAATCCCTTGAAGGTGTAGGGGAACTGCATATGGATGTTCGCCGAGTACACCGCAGTGTTTTCCTCTCGCGCTTCCTTGCGCACCTCGTCCTTGCTGATCACGTTCTTGCTCAGTTGCTCGTAACCTTTTTCTCCTTCGCTGAGTTGCTGCGGGTTCATTCGTTGTTTCAGCGAGTCGATCTGTGCCGTGTCGTCGAGGACTCTTGCCCAACTGTAAGCCACGGGCAGATTGGCTTTGTTGGTATGCATACGAATCAGGGTTTGCTGGGCGTCCGGATCGCCATGGCGTGCCGAGCGTTCCAGCCAACGTAAACCGAGGTCGGTGTCCGGCGTCTGTCCGCGCATGCCATAGGCAAAGTTCTGGAACATGCCGAACTCGGCGCACGAGTCATTTCTGACCGCGGAATACGCCATATAGCTGAAGGCTTCTCGGTCGCGCTGGGCGCTGTCCTTGCTCGTGTCCTGTTCCGCGATGCTTGCCAGATAACACAAGGCCCGGTCATGGGTGGGCGCGGCCATGATAAGGCAACTGCGGGCTTGCTCGGGCTTCTCGTCGTTGTACAACTGGTAGCCGATGCCGTAGAGCAGATCGCTGTCCATGTAGAGGTTGCAATACTCGTTGGCGACGGCTTGCGGTAACAGCTCCTTGAGGCTGAGCTTGGGCAGGGTGGCGTTCAGCGCCTCGTCTGGCGATGGCGTGCCGCAGCCGACAAGCGCGGTGGCCAATGCCAGCGGCAGCAGGTTTTTGCATCTCAATGGATACTCCTTGATCGCGGTTGAGGCATTACGTCCGTGGCGCAGGCACGTCGTGGGCCAAAGGCTGTTGTTGGCTCTTGCTGAGGAAGACCAGCGCCTCGGCTACGGTGTCCTCCACGCTCATTCTTCTATTGTTCAGCAAGGTGCGCAGCGTCGGATTCTGCCATAGATCCACGGGCGCATCGGTGAGGCCGGCACGTCGGGAAATCAGTACATAGGAGTACAGTTGGCGGTGTTCGGAGAAGTCGTCGGCCTGATGCAAAATGTCCACGACCTTCGACATGAAGGCATGCCGCTCAGCAACGGAAAGGCCTTCGAAGGCCTCTGGATGATGCATGTGAAGATCGGCTGAAAACTTGGCGATGTTTTCCTGTCGACCTTGGGCAATTACCACGTCTATCGGGATCATTTTGCCGAGCAGTTCGTTGTAGTGCTGATCGCCTGCGTTGATTTGCGCCGCAGCCATTGTGGCTTTCAATGCGCCAAGCTCTTCGGCATCTCCCTGGACTCTGGCCCAGGCATAAGCGACAGGCAGATTGTTCTGCGCACGATTGAGCTCGACCATGGCTGTCTGGGAATCCTGGTCGGCATCCAGCGCCGCACGTTCCAGCCAATACCGGGACAGCGCCTTGTTGGCAGGCTTGTCGAACGTGCCGACGTTATAGATGTGGTACAGGGCCCATTCTGCGCAGCGTTCATTTTTCGACGCGGCGTAAGCCAGGTAGTTGAAGGCTTCCCGATTGTTTTCGGGGCTTTGTCGCTGGCTTACGTTAACGGCCAGGTAGCAGAAAATTATCGGATAGTCGGGGGCGGCCATGATCATGCAATTTTTTGCTTCCAGTTGTTCCCCAATGTCATCCAGCAAGGTGCCGATGCCGTACAACAACTCCGTGTCCATTCTCTGATTGCAGTACCGGTTGGCGACTGCTTCAGGCAGGGCCTGTTCAATGGTCAACTGCGGCAGTCCGTGATTTAGCGTCTCCTCCGGTGAAGCCCCGCAGCCGACCAACAGGCTGGCCATGATCAATGGCAGTACGTTTAGCGATTTCAATGAAAATTTCCAGACTGCAATGAGGTAACAGCGAGCATGGAACGAGGGAGCAAGCTCCCTCGCCACCGCTGTATCGGTTTACCTGTAGAACTTGTTGACCACCAGCAAGCCATGCTTGATCGTTTCAGCCACCGACAACTCGTCATCTTCCATGAGGGCGACGATCTTCTGGTCATTCGCGATATTTGCGTCAGGTTTTTTCAGCTGTGCGGCGCGATTGATCACGATATAGCTCAGCACGTGGCCACGGCTCTTGGTGAACGGCAGGTCAATGGCTTTGTACATCGACTGCTTCACGTAGTCGTAGCGCTCGGCAGACGACAGGCCTTTGAAGGTGTCCGGATAGTCTTGGTAGATTTCGGCGGAGTAACGGCCGACGTCTTCTTCCCGCGCTTCGGCGTACATGGCTTTTTTGCTGGTGACCTGGCCAGCGAGCTCCGTGTAACGCTTTTCACCGTCGGTGATTTGCGCGGCGGTCATCTTCGTTTTTAGGGTATCGGCAGCTGACGAGCCATCGTCCTTGGCCATGATCTTTGTCCAGGCGTAGGCGGCGACCAGGTTGCCTTGCTCTTCGTACTGCTTGATCAGTTCCTTCTGAGCCTCGGGGTAACCATGCACCGAAGAACGCTCAAGCCAACGGCTGGCCATCGCAGGATCTTGCTTGGCTCCGCTGCTGCCGTATTGGTAGGCCTGATACAGACCGTATTCTGCGCACCAGTCATTCTGCATCGCCGAATAGGCCATGTAATTAAAGGCGTCGCTGTTGCGTTGATCCGGGGTTTTGCTTTCGTCCTGGCCGGCGATCATCGACAGATAGCAGAAGGCGCGAGGGTGTTTCGGCGCGGCCAGTTCCAGGCAGCTTTTGGCGGTGTCCCATTCCTGATCGCCGTATAGTTGAAAACCGAGGCCGAACAGAATGTCGCTGTCCATTTGCGCATTGCACTGTTCATTGCTGGACGGTGACGGCAGCACACTTTGCAAGGTCAGCTTGGGCAGCGTGTCGTTGAGGGAGGGCTCTTTGCTGGTGGTCTGTTCGGAGCCGACGCTGCAGCCGGCCAACAAGGCAACAAAGGCCAGTGGCAGCACGTTGAAAACGTTCAATGGATATTCCCTGATCTGCGATTGAATAAAGTTCGCATGGAACGGGCAGGGGAAGAGCGGGAAGGCAAAGCAATCCGTGCTTCAATTTTAATGCCAGCGATTCCATGCTGCTTGAGTCGGCGTAAACGCGTCGACTTGTCTCAAGTGCGCGCATTCTACTGAAAGCACCCGGACATACAAACCTGTGTGGATGCGGCACCGGCGGTGTGATCGAATTGTTGTTGTGATGTCCAGTCGCTATATTGCCGCCCCTTCAAAACCCGCAAGGAGCGCGTGGATGAAGTACATAGCAGGTTTGTTCTTCGGTCGGATGCTGCTGAGCACGGCCGGTGCCGTTTACAAGGGTACGATTTCTTTGATCTCAGAATCAGGGGAGTCAAGGCACACGCTGAAGTCGTGAGTACATCAAACTCTCGAATGATCGGCGTGCAGAGCGGTCACAGCTATACCTACGTCAGAAAAGTTGCCTTTGTCACGGCCTACGGCACACCGGTCATTCATGAGTTCAGAGACGAGTTTTCCGGCGTTGAGGCTGGGGACAAGGTGACCGTATTCCACAATCCGGCCGATCCTCGTGAAGTGATACCCGGCACTTTTTCACTCTGGGCCTGAGCCTCGCCATGGGCGCCATGGCACTGCTCAGTCTGATGATGATCGTGACGGTCTGGCGCGATTAGACCGGTTTGCCACGCTCAGAGTTGGCGATTCAAACCGAAGCGCTTCATCAAGGTCGACTCCAGCAAGCCCTTGGGCAGCAACGTTGTCAACAGCGGCAATGCCCAACTGCCATTGCCAATGCGGATCAGCCGTGGCGGTTTGCTCTGTTGCACTGCTTTGAGCAGCTCAGCGGCAAACTCCCCGGCCGGCGTCGGTTTGTCCTGTGAGGCCTTGGCCCGCGCACGAATACCTTCGCGCAGCGCAAACCACGGCGATTGCTCGGTGATCAACTGCTCCACCTCATACCCGGCATTCTTGGCGAAGCTGGACTCGATCGCGCCTGGCTGCACTTCCATCACATGGATACCGAACGGCGCCAGCTCCATGCGCAATGCATCGCTCAAGGCATGGACAGCGGCTTTCGAGGCGCAATACGCGCCGGCAAACGGTGTGACCAACACCCCGGAAACGCTGCCGATGTTTACCACGATCCCTTTGGCCCGACGCAACACCGGGAACAGCGCGCGGGTCACGCCAACAATCGCGAACACATTGGTTTCGAATTGGCGCTGCATCGCCGGCACACCACCGTCGAGCAGCGGCCCCATGGCGCCATAGCCGGCATTGTTGATCAGCACATCGAGGCCGCCGTGTTGCTGATTGATCCGCTCGCTCAGCTGTTCAAGTGCCGGGCCGTCGTTGACGTCCAGTTGTACGGCCGTGAAGCCGGCGGCGGTCAGGGCCGCCACGTCTTCAGCCTTGCGGGCGCTGGCCCAGACTTCGTATCCGGCCCCTTTGAACACATCGGCGAGGGCGCGGCCAATGCCGCTGGAACAACCGGTAATCAACGCAACGGGCATGGCGCGGTCCTTGTGCAAAAGAAGAGGGGGGAATCAGTCGGAGAAACTACCCTGCAAACGCTCGGCGCGAAACTCCAGGGTTTGTGGACGGTAACCAGGGCGCAGGGGCGGCATCGGCAAGCAGTCTTCCCAAGTGCCGCCGGCCTGCAATTCGCCGGGGCCGCGATAACGCGGTGCGGCGTATTGATTGTCGGCCAGGTTCACCGTATCGCCCGGCGCATACGCCGCGATGCGCCAGCGTAACTCGGTCAGCGGCACGTCGTTGCCGTTGTTCATTTTCAGCTGCAACGGCCGATCCGCCGGGCAGTGTTCGGGCGCGTAGGTGATGCGCAGCTCAAGACGTGCCAGTTGCTTGACCTCGCGGTTGTCCATCCAGAACACCCACGTCGCCACCAGGCCCAATCCGACAGCGGCGGCCATGGAAACCGGCACGGCCTTGGCCGGGTAGCGCAGCAGCAGGATCAGCCAGGTGATGACCAGCAGGACGCCGATGAACATGTTTGAACGCTCCTTTAACTCATGACCACCATCCTACCGAAGGGGCGCGGGAATGGACATTCGGCGAGCAAGGGATTGCACCGCTGGCCTGCACTGTAATTTCTGACAGTAGCCAGCCCTGCGCTTGAAGCGTTAGAAGACATTGGCCAACAGGGCAGTTATTCGATGGGCGGTAACAATGGGAATGCACCACAAGACACCCACGCTGACGGTCGTCGATCCGCGCGGTTTATCAATTCGTTCGGTTGATTATTGGCGGGCCGTCGACAACCTGCCCACCGAGGCCCGCATCAGCCGCACTGTTCACGATGGCGCAGGGCGGGCGGTGAAACAGTGGGATCCGCGATTGTGGGCGCTGCAGGTGGGCGATTCCCAGGCACCGGCCAATCTGACCACGGTGTACTCGCTGTCCGGGAACGCGCTACGCACGGACAGCGTCGACGCCGGAACGCAGATCAACCTGTATGGCTTGGCCGACGAAGTGTTGTTGGGCCGGGACAGCCGCGAAACCCGTCGCGAGGTTGAATATGACGATTTGCTGCGGCCAGTGGCAGTGTTCGAGCAGGGCGCTGCGCAGCCGCGTCGCTGTGTCGAACGTTTTGAGTATGGTTGTCCTGGCCAGGGTAATCAGGACCATAACCAATACGGCCAACTGATTCGCCACGATGACCCGGCGGGCAGTGTGCTGTTCGACGCGTTTGCGATCAGCGGCCAATGTGTCGAAAACACTCGGCACTACACTCTCGATCCGGTCACCCCCGACTGGCCGGAACTGATCAATGATCGCCAACGGCTGCTCGAACCCGGTTTGGGCGCGACATCCGCATGGCGGTTCGGCCCACTGGGTGATGGGTTGGAGCAGACCGATGCCAAGGGCAATCGTCAGGTCTTCAGTCTGACCCTTGATGGTCTGTTGCGTGAAACTCGTCTGCGACTCCATGGACTGACCGCCTGGCAAGTGCTGGTCAGCGATATCCAGTACAGCGCGCAGGGGCAGGTCGAGCACGAAACAACGGGCAACGCAGTGCAAACGACCCTCGTTTACCGTCCCGAAGATGGTCTGTTGATGGAACGTCGGGTACAGGATGCCGGCACCCGAATGTTGCAGCATCTGATCTACGACTATGACCCGATGGGCAATGTGTTGAGCATCGAGGATCAGGCGTTGCCCGTCCGCTACTTCGCCAACCAGCGTATCGACCCGATCAATCGCTTCAGCTACGACAGCCTGTACCAGCTGATCGAGGCCTCTGGCTGGGAGGCGGGCGGTCCCAATCAAGGGCCCGAGTCGGTCGGCCGCACCGCCCCGGCGGCTGTCGGCAACTACCGCCAGACCTACCGCTATGACGCAGGCGGCAATCTGTTGAAACTGACCCACGTCGGCGCGCAAGACCACGGGCGCGATTTGAAAGCCGCCCGCTACAGCAACCGCTGCCTGCCATATCGCAACGGCGTGCCACCGACTGAAGACGAAATCGCCGCCGCGTTCGACGCCAAGGGCAATTTGCTGGAGCTGGACCAGAGGCGCTTTCTGACGTGGGATCTGCGCAACCAGCTGCAATCGGTCAGCCCGGTGGAACGTGCTTCCGGGCGCAATGACAGGGAGTCGTATCTCTACGATGGCGGCGGCCAGCGCGTACGTAAAATCCGCTCGTTGCAGACCAACGCCCGGACTGTGGTCGCTGACGTGCGTTACTTGCCGGGGCTGGAGTGGCGCACCGATAACGGCACCGGCGAGGTGCTGCAGGTCATCACCGCCCAGGCCGGACTCAACAGCGTGCGGGTGTTGCACTGGGAGAGCACCCCGCCTTCGGGAACAAACGACCAGTATCGATATGGCTTCACCGATCATTTGGGTTCGATCAGCCTGGAGCTGGCCGCTGATGCACGGATCATCAGCCGGGAAACCTTTTACCCGTTCGGCGAGACGGCCTGCCTGGCCGGGGATGATGTGATCGAGGTCAGTTACAAAACCGTTCGTTACTCGGGCAAGGAGCGGGATGCAACGGGGCTTTATTACTATGGATATCGCTATTACATCCCGTGGTTGCAGCGGTGGTTGAAGCCGGATCCGGCAGGAACGGTTGATGGTTTGAACCTGTATCGGATGGTTCGAAACAACCCGGTAGGCCTGGTTGATGAAAACGGGCTTAATCCCGACAAGGCAAAGGGCAGTTTGGTTTCAAGCATGACAGGACTTTCTGATGGAGCCTATGCATCCGGGGCTCCGGCACCTGCACGTCCCCCGATCCCGCTGAGGCCGGGAGCACTTCCGTCTGCGCCTCCCCGCCCACCCGTGCCCACGCGATCCAGCCCGGTTCAGATGAATGTAGCTGCGCCAGCGAAAAAGGAAGCTCCCCAACGACCACCGGCGCCAATTGCGTTGCCCACGGCGTCTCCGTCTACGGGGGCGCTCCCTTCATACGCGACCGATTCAATGGTTGTCGGCTCGCATTCATTGTCGATTGGCCCACGAGGGGGGGTTGTGGCCATGAGGGGGGACAATCGTGACCCCGACCAGATCCGTACCGCGGGTGGTTTTTTCCCCAGGGATAACAGAGGGTCAAAAATCAAAGAGGAGTTCAGGCAGGCCGCTGTGACCAAAGGGATCAACACCCTGGCCCAGGAGCACGTTAGAAGCCCCGTTGCGGGTTACGTGTCCACCGGCATGGATGAAGACTCAGGAGGGTACGGTGACACAAGAGCTTTCCTGTACCGGATGGAAATTCCGGGTTTGAAAGAGCGAGCCATCAATGATCAAACGCTGGGGCTCGGGTCACCTTTCAAATTCATTCCCAAAGGAAAGTTGGGTACCAGAGTGTTGATGAGTGGCGACACACTGGATCAGTCCGAGTTCGTTGCAATGATTCCCCCCATGACTGTGGAAATGACCTTCATTACTCCGATTCCGAGCGCTCACATCGTCGCTTACAGGCCCGCGAAGAGCAATCAATGGATACCTTTTTAATCATGGTGACCCTGATGTAAAAAGCCCCCGCCCAACCCCCTGCGGATAGGGACGCAGCGGGCTGGACGGGGGCTTTTTGTTTTACCGGTCAATCACTGCGCGATGGTTTTCACCGATACGCCGCGTTCGATCGGGGTGGAACGACCGTAGATATCTTCGAACCGCTCGATATCGTCTTCGCCCAGGTAGCTACCCGATTGCACTTCGATGATCTCGAGTGGAATCTTGCCCGGGTTGCGCAGACGGTGGACCGAGGCGATCGGGATGTAGGTCGACTGGTTTTCAGTCAGCAGGAACACGTTTTCGTCGCAGGTCACTTCGGCGGTACCGCTGACCACGATCCAGTGTTCGGCGCGGTGGTGGTGCATCTGCAGCGACAGGCACGCGCCCGGCTTGACCGAGATACGCTTGACCTGGAAGCGGCCGCCCATGTCCACCGAGTCGTAGGAGCCCCACGGACGATAGACTTCGCAGTGGGTCTGGGTTTCGCTGCGGCCCTGCTCGTTGAGGGTGTTGACCATCTGCTTCACGCCTTGGACCTTGTCCTTGTGGACAATCATCATGGCGTCCTTGGTTTCGACGACCACGATGTTTTCCAGGCCGATCACCGACACCAGTTTGCCGTTGCCGTGGATCATGCAGTTCTTGCTGTCCTGGATGACCACGTCGCCTTTGGTGACGTTACCGTTGGCGTCTTTTTCATTGACTTCCCACAGCGACGACCAGCAACCGACATCGCTCCAGCCTGCGGTCAGCGGCACCACGCAGGCGCGCTGGGTTTTTTCCATCACCGAGTAGTCGATGGAATTGTCCGGGCAGCAAGCGAAGGTGGCGGGGTCGATGTCGACGGTGTCGGCGTCTTGTGCACTACGTTCGAGCGTCAGTACGCAGGTGTCGTAGATGTCCGGATCGTGTTTTTTCAGCTCTTCGAGGAAGCGGCTGGCGCGGAACAGGAACATGCCGCTGTTCCAGAAGTAACCACCGGACTGGACGAATTCGGTGGCACGTTTCACGTCGGGTTTTTCGACGAAGTGCGAGACACGGCTGACACCTTCCGGCAGCAGGGCGTCGTTGGTGGATTTGATGTAGCCGTAACCGGTTTCCGGTTTGGTCGCCGGCACGCCGAACAGCACCATCTCGCCACGCTCGGCCGCCACGGTGGCCAGGGCCAGGGCGCGTTGCAGGGCTTTCTGGTCTTCCAGCACGTGGTCGGCCGGCAGCACCAGCATCAGCTCGTCGCGACCTTCATTGACCAGCATCATCGCGGTCAGGGCCACGGCTGGTGCGGTGTTACGGCCGAAGGGTTCCATCAGCACGCGCTGCACGTCCAGGTTGCGGGCGCCCAGCTGCTCGTTGACGATGAAGCGATGGTCCTTGTTGCAGACCACGATCGGGGTGTCCATGCCTTCGAACACCAGGCGTTCCAGGGTTTGCTGGAACAACGTGTGTTCGCCGGTCAGGGCGAGGAATTGCTTGGGGAATTGCTTGCGCGAAAGCGGCCAAAGACGTGAGCCGCTACCACCTGACAAGATCACCGGAATCATGTTGTTACTCCTTTAAAATCGATTGGTTAGAGCCACGAACGTTCTGTCGTTTCACTCTTGTTCTTGTTCCGTGTCCGAATTGACGCCTGGGTCTCCTGTGGGAGCTGGCTTGCCTGCGATGGCATCACCTCGGAGTATCTGTTGCACCGAGTTGTCTGCATCGCGGGCAAGCCCGCTCCCACAGGGATATGGGTCAATCCGGCAAATGTGTTAGCGCGTCGACACCGGGCGTTTGACCCAGACTGGCGACAGGCTGCTGCCGTTGCCGGTGACGTACAGCACCGCGGCTTCACCACGCTCCAGGGCAACCGGTTTCACGTCGCCGACTTTGGTGGCGCCGTCGTACAGTGCCAGGCTGACTTTCACCGGGTTGATTTCACGCTCGCCACGGCTCTTGGCCGCCACGGACGGAATGACTTCGGTCTTGCCGTCGGCGGTTTTCAGGGTCAGGGCCTTGTCGCTCAGGTTCTGCACGCGTACCAGGGATTTCTGCTTGTTCTTGAACGGTGGCTCTTCGATCAGTTGCGGCGCGCCGCTGGCGTTGTTGACCAGGGTGTAATAGTGATCGCCGGCCAGTTTCACCGGCAGGGTCTGGCTGCCGACCTTGGCGCTGTAGTCGCCGCCCGGCATGAAGCTGAAGTCGGTGCTGGACAGCGGCGCGACTTCGTTCAGGTTGGTGGTACCGACGGTGGCGCTGACTTCAGCATTGCCGGCATTGTAGACCCGCACGAAGCTCGAGCCTTTTGGTGCGGTCGGGCCGTAGAGGGCGGCGTCGCCACCGGCGAACGCCTGCATCGACAGCACGCTCATGCCGGCGACGAGGGCGAAGGTCTTGGCGAGACGGCGAGGAGTAGTAGTGAAAGTCATGGTAGTACCTCTCTCTTTCAGTTTTGCGCCCGGTCGGGCGTCTCGGATTTAGTGTTTGCAGCTACGTTTTGTTGGCGTGCGCCGGCTTGTTTAAGCTCTGCGACCCACTGCGGGTCGGCGTCACCGATTTCGTTGTTCACAGGCAGATATCGTTCAGGAAACTCCCAGATCAGCACTTGTGGCGGGCTGTTCTTGAAGGCATCGCTTTTCAGGTAGCTGAGCATCGGCAGAATCGGACCGTGGCCGTCTTCGGCGTAGCTGACCACGTCGCTGTGCAACGCTTCTTTCAGCGCGCCGACGAAGTTCCAGTTCGGGTTGGCGCTGTAGCTGGTGCCGATCAGGGCCACCGGCACTTCAGTGTTGGCGAACAGGGCGTCATCACCGGCGGGCTGGTCCTGGGCCGCCACGGTGTTGCGCTTTTGCAAAGGTTCTGGCGCCGGCATCAGGTTTTCGAACAGCGGGTCCAGCGGCAGGAACAACCTCAGGTCACCCTTGTGCGTCACCTTCTCCGCAGGCTCGGTGATGAAGTTTTGCGGTTCGCCGCTGAGCGGAGCTTTGTCGGCAATGGTTTTGGCCAGGGTCTGGGCAGCGATTTGCGCGCCTTCCGGGGTCCAGTGGGTGTCGGTACGCAGGAACACTTGCTGACCGCCTTGCTTGGCCTTTTGCAGCGGGCCGAGCAGGTCAGGGGCGAGGATCTTGTCGGCTGCCACACGAGCGTGGAAGTCCTGGTACAAATTGGCGTGGATACTCGCCGGCTTCGCTTCACCCAGGTGTTCCGGGTACAGACGCGTCTTGGCCGGGACAATGGCCATCACCAGTTGCACGCCTTTCTCTTTCAGTTCCTGGCGCACGCCTTCGACCAGCGCGTAGTTGCCTTGCAGGTTCAACTCTTCGTTGACGATCGGGTGAAACTCTTCATCGCTGTAGAGCCACTGATCGCGACCGAGCACCACGCCCGGACGACCTTCGTTGAACAGTTTGAAGTCCAGCGCGGCCCAAAGGTTGGTGCCCAGGCGCTTGATCGGGAACTCGTCGTCGTAGTGCGTCTCGACGGCTTTGGTCCAGCGCCCGTTGAGCACGGTGGCATCGGCGTTGGTACTGAAGCCGAAGAAGCTGCGTACCGACCACACGCCCAAGGCCAACAAGGTCACCAGGAACAGGGCGATGTAGAAGATGCGTAATGAGCGGGTCATGGTCAGATCCCTCAGAACTGGAAGTAAAGGAACGGCGAGAAGCTTTGCGCCGAGAGTTTGAGAATCGAGGCGATGAACAGCAGCAGCACCAGCGTGCGCATCACATAACGCGGCCAGTCCGCGACCCAGTAGGCCGGTTGCACAGTCGCTTCAACGCCGACGGTGTAACCCGGTTCGTGGATGCTGGCCGGGTTGTCACCCGGTACGGCTTTGATCATTCCAGGTGTCGCTGCGGCAGGGCCATCGGCCTCGACGTTGACGGCAGGCCTGGTCTTGACCGGTGGCCGGTTGGTGTAGAAATCACGGATGCCGAAGAACGCCAGGGTGACGTAGGCCACCACCAGGGTCGCCACTTGCAGACCGGTGAGGCTGGCCTGGTTGAGTTCCGACAGCGACCATTCGCCGAAGCTGAACATCGCGCCGTACATGCGACCGGCGACGTGCAGGTTTTCCGAGCGGAAGATCACCCAGCCCATGACGACAAGCAGGAAGGTCAGGGCCCAACGGATCGGGTTGATGCTGCGCGGCGAGGTGTTCAGGCCGAGGGCTTTTTCGATCGCCAGCCACATGCCGTGCCAGGCGCCCCAGACGATGTAGGTGATGTTCGCGCCGTGCCACAGACCGCCAAGCAGCATGGTCAGGAACAGGTTGCGATAGGTCATCAGCGTGCCTTTACGGTTACCGCCGAGGGTGATGTAGAGGTAGTCACGCAGCCAAGTGGAGAGGCTGATGTGCCAGCGACGCCAGAACTCGGTGATCGACTGGCTGATGTAGGGCTGTTTGAAGTTTTCCATGAAGCGGAAACCCATCATCAAGCCCAGACCAATCGCCATGTCGCTGTAGCCGGAGAAGTCGAAGTACAGCTGCGCGGTATAGGCCAGGGCGCCGAGCCAGGCGTCGCCCGTGGTCGGGTTCTGCAAGGCGAAGCAATGGTCGGCCACCACCGCCAGGGTGTCGGCGATGAAGACCTTCTTGATGAAGCCCTGCATGAACCGCGTGGCACCTTCGGAGAACTTGTCGAGGGTGTGGGTGCGGTTGTTGAACTGGTCGGCCAGGTCGCGGAAACGCAACACGGGGCCCGCGATCAAGTGCGGGAAGATCGCCACGAAGGCGGCAAAGTCGATCAGGTTGCGGGTGGCCGGGGTATCGCCACGGTAGACGTCGATGATGTAGCTGATGGACTCGAAGATGTAGAACGAGATCCCGATCGGCAACAGTACGTGGGTCAGGATGAACGGCGACAGACCGACCGAGGTCATCATCGCGTTGATGCTGTCCACGCCGAAGTTGGCGTACTTGAAGTAGCCGAGGATGCACAGATCCACGGCAACGCCGAGCAGCAGCCAGCGCTGGGCCGGTTTGGTCCGAACGCCTGCGGCGCCGACTTTCAGGCCGATCCAGTAGTTCCACAGCGTGACGGCTGCGAACAGCGCAAGGAAGTCCACACGCCACCAGGCGTAGAACACGTAGCTGGCGATCAGCAGCAGCAGGTTGCGATAGCGTTGCCCGCTCAAGTAGTACAAGCCGAGAAAGATCGGCAAGAACAGAAACAGGAACACGTTGGATGAAAATACCATCCCGATCTCTCCATGTTTAACCAACAGTCAAGGGCCAACGGCCCCCCCAAACCCCCCACGAAAATCTGGAGAGTTACGATCGTTCCCACGCTCTGCGTGGGAATGCCTCACTGGACGCTCTGCGTCCGCTTCGGCATGTGACGCGGAGCGTCACGGGCTGCATTCCCACGCGGAGCGTGGGAACGATCAACCCTAAGAGCCTTTGTTGGCTTTTGCGCTGGCCGGGTCGTAGACCTTGGTCAAATCCCCACCGAGGCGGAAGGTCTTGAACGGCTGCATTCTGTGTTTCTGCGCCAGCACATCCGGCGTGCAGGTGTAGAGCGAGCAGAACGGCTCGAGCCAGGCAAATTTCGAGTCGACCTTGAGGTCGGTCATGTCCTGATCCTTGCCGTTCTTCTTCTCGAATTCATCCGGGTCTTTCACCCCTGCGAGCACGCGATCGCCCAGGCGTTTCAAGGCCCCGTTGTTTTCCTGACGCAAATCCACACCGTTGACCTGAGCGAAACTGGCGATCATCGCCAGCGGCGGCAGGGCATAGTTGTGATAGGAGAGGGCGCGTTGCTGACGCTTGAGTTCGTTGGGCAGGAAGCCTTGGGCGTCGACCTGATTGGCGCCGACTTTGTATTCCTTGACGGCCCAATCGAACAGGTCGCGGCGGTTGGTGGCGACCGACGTGGCCATCACCGACCAGGCGGCCCAGTACGAGTGGTTGTTGGTTTGCTCGAGCGGGAGGTTGTCCCAATCGCTGACCACTTGATCGGCCATTTTGCTGAACCAGGCTTCAATCACCTGCGCTTCTTCCTGGTGGGTGGCCAGTGGATGCGAGTCAGAGAATTTCAGGCGGACGTAGGACGAAGCCATGCTGCCCAAGGCCCATTTACGCATGGACTTGCCGGTGTGGTTGAAGTCCTTGGACATCAACGCATCCGCCCGAGCCCAAGTAGCCAGCCAGTTGAGCGTGCACTCCAGCTGTTCCGGGCGACCGTCACGCATGAACTGCATCACCCGCTTGCTGGTGCCGCGCTCGATCTTGGTGATGTCGGCGGTGGTCTCGCGGAAGGCTTTTTCCGATGCCTCGTTCAGGGTCGAACGGGCCTTGTCGGAGCCTTCGTACTTGCTGCGAAACTGCAGGGCGCCGGTGTAGGGCGTCGGCATCGCTTCGCAGCCTTCACTCTTGTCGCCGGTTTTGACTTTTTCAATCGGCGCGAAGTAACCCTGTGGCGGGCGCAGTGGCGCGGCGGCCTGGGTGGCGCCGGCGAACATCGCCAGCGTCAGCAGGGACGGCGCGAGTAACTTTTTCAGCGTTCGGGTTTGCATGCAGTTCATAAGAGGTAGCCTCATTGCCCGGCTTGAGCGGTACGCTGCTCGGCGCCGGAGAACACGTTGCGTTTGCAGATTTTCGCTTCGACTTTCTGCGGCGCGGTACCTGCTTTTTCAGGCCCCTGGACTTCGACGGCCAGCAGATTCTGCGAGGCCCAGTCTTCGTCCGTGCGCAACTCGAAGGCGAAACGCCCGTCGGTATCGGAGGTTTCCGGTTTGTCGATCTTGATGTCCTCGTGGCGCCCATTCATGTACCAGAGGGTGGCTTGCAAGGTTTTCACCGAGGTGTCGGCGAAGCGGATATCGACCTGGTGGCTGCTGTTGCGCAGGTCCAGGTTCTTGCTGTTGACCATCAATTCGTTTTTGCCCGGTTTCAGCGTGGCACTGGCGCTCATCTGTGCATCTTTGCCTTCGCAACCGTTGTCCAGCAGCGCCATCATCTGGCGGTAGATGGTTTCCTGGTCGAGGCGATAAAGCGGCGAGAATTCCCAGATGAGAATCTTCGGTGGTTTGGTCTGGAACTCTTCGCTGCCCAGGTACTGCAGCATCGAACCTTCCAGGCCGCCGCCGGGGAACGCTACGTTGAGGATGTCGGCGCCGATGGCCTCTTCGAGGAAACCGGCGAAGTTGTAGTTCTTGCCGCTGTGACTGGTGCCGACCAGGGTGATTTCCGGATTGCCGGAATCACTGAACAGATCGCCATCCGCCGCTTCGCCCTTGGGCTCGGTGGTGAACTGATCCATGTACTGGATCGCGTAGCTGGTGCCACAGAGTTGACCCGCCATGTTGTGTAACGTTCCGGTCTTGCCCATGCGACCCGACTTATGGGTCTCGAATTCACGCTTGGGAACGTCGGCGAAGGCCGGCAATTGCTTGACCTTCTCGGCGACGATTTTAGCCGTGCGCTGGGCGCCATACGGCGTCCAGTGCTGGTCGCCGCGGAAGTAGAAATCGTGGGCTGGCAGGGTGTCGGGCAGCGATTCGTTGGTCAGCGGCGACAGGTCCGGGACCACGTAGCCCATCTGCGCGAAACGCCCGAGCATGCTCTTGTAGTTGGTCAGTGCCTTGTCAAAATCGTATCTGGCTTTTTCTTCCGGGTTCAGCTTGTTGCGGTTCACCAGGCCACGGGTCGGCTGGTAAACGATGACCAGCTCCACACCTCTGCTCTTGAACGCTTCGTGCAGTTGTTTCAGGCGTTTGTAGCCGGCGGGCGTGGTGTCGAACTCGGTGCGCAAGTCTTCTTGCGTACGGAATAGCCAGTCGCCTTGCGCCTGCACCAGCGTGGTGAAGTTTTGCTGATAGCGGGTGGTGTAGTTCTTCGGGTCGTGGGCTGCCGGGCACAGGCTGCAGCACGGCTCGGCGTTGAAGCTCGGTGCTTTGGCGTCTTCGGCACGCACGCCAGTGCTGGCCGCGAGAATGCCCGCGGTCAGGGCCGACAGGCTGAGTAATTTGATCAAGTGTGGGTGCATAAAATTATCCTCAGTCCCGCATTTCGGTCTGGCGTTCGACAGGGTCGATCAGCACGGCTTTCTGCTGGCGCACCAGCAGGTCGAGAATTTCATCCTGGCGCTCGCCGAGAATCCCGGAGAAGCTGATGCCGCTGGATTTGGTCGGCGCGAGCATCGACACGCGATACAACTCCACGCTCAGCGGCGAGTCGATCGACAGCGGTCCGCTGCCATTGGCGGCCAGTTCACCGCCGACCACGATCAGCGACACCTCGGCGTCGAACGGGTCGAGCTCGATGTCCCGGTCGGTGTCGGTCAGGTCTTTGATGTGCCCGTAGACACCGGTCAGGCCGTTGGCCATCGAGACGTTTTCGTACAGGCGGATGTTCACGCTGTTACGAATACGGATGCCGTGGCGCCGGTTGCTGATCACCTTGTTGCCCCACAGCAGATTGTCGGCACTCTCGTAGAGGGTGATGCCGTCGGTGTGGTTCTTGTAGATCTCGTTGTAGGCGATCAGGTTGTTCACACTGTTACGGTCGATCACCAGGCCCGACAGCTTGTTGTCGTAGCTGCGGTTGTTGAAGATGAAGCTGTCGTTGACCTCACGGGAAATAATGATCCCGTGCTTCTTCTTGGTCCCGAACACCGTGTTGTCGGCGATGATCAGACCGTGGGAACGGTCATGGGGGTCGATGCCGTAGACGATGTTGTCTTTGTAGGTGTTGCCCTTGACCACGAAGTCGCGGGTTTCATAGCAGTAGAAGCCGTACCACATGTCCGAGAACTCGGAGCCGACGATCCAGCCGGTCGGTTCAGGGCGCTTGAGCACCTTGGCCATGTTCGGCGTGTATTGGGAAATACTCACGCCGTAGGACTTACTGTTGGCGTAACCGAAACTGGCGATCTTGCTGTTGGCGATGTAGGTCTCGGTGCCACCCCAGGACAGCAGGAATGGACGGAATTCCTTGGGCGACTTGAAGGCCGCCGGGCCGTTTGCCTTCTCGCTCCAGCCAGTGATTTTGGTATCACGCACGAACAACTGGCCGTCGTTGACCAGGAACGAACCGGCCTCTTGGGACAGGCGCAATTCCTGGGTCTGCTTGTCGATTTCCAGAATGCCCTTGTTACCCACCACGATCGGCAACTTCGCCAGGAACACGCCCGGCGAGGTTTCGCTGAAGTACTGCTTGGGCAGCTTCTTCGCCAAGTCCTTGAGGTTCATGTAGCCGTCGTCGACAAAGATCGCCTGCGGGATGCCATGCTGACGCACCACCCACTCGGCCATCTTGTTGTCACCGCCGATGAAGTCCTTCAAGGCGTCTTCCTGCATCATCCGGCGCACACTGATTTTGCCGGGCTTGGTGCGCACGATTTTCGCGGCGATGGCTTCGGCGGTGTAGCCAGAGGTGTCCGGCAGTTCTGGCTTGGCCAGGTCCAGCGGCGCGGTTGGCGCGCTGCTGACGGTGTAGGTCTTGGCCTGTTGCAGTCCCTTGGCCATGGTCGCCGATTTGCTCTGCTGTTCAGGCTGGTGCACAGACTTGGCCGGTTCAACGGTGGCGAAGGCCGCCGTGCTGGCCAGCAGCAGCGCGCCGGCCAGCAGGCTGATCGAGCCTTTCTTGGCACTGTTCATGTCGGGCACTCCCTTCGCGGTTTGCATCAGAAGCGCCAGATCACGTCGACAAACGCACGGTGCATGTACGAGTCGACGCCTTTGCCATACGCGTCACCGGGCTTGAACACACCGCCACGCACACGCACCAGGGCCGAAGGCTCATCGATTGATTGGCTCAAGGAGGCGGGCAGCAGGCCCTGCTTGAAGTACTTGGTGACGACCACGTCCATTTCCTGACCGAGGTCCTTGTTGCCATCTTCCAGCGGCAGGGAGGTGCTGGAGAGGATCGCGCCGGTCACGTCGTCGGTGTTGTTTTCGACGGCGTTGATGCCGTTGCTGCCCACCGGCTTGTTGCCGTCCACGCGCCAGAACTTGTGGTAGATCAGGCTGGCGTCGTATTCGTCGTTGAGCATCCACGAGCCGAACAGGGTAGCGGTCTGCATGTTGTTCATTTCGCCACGGAAGGCTTCGCCGAAACGGTGAACCCGCGAGCGCGTACCGGTGTAGTTCGAACGGTTGCTTTCCAGGCCGGTCTGTTCGTACTCGGCACTGGCGCGGGCATAGGCTGCGCCGACTTGCCACTGCGGATCGAGGCGCAGACGCACGCCCACGTCGGTGGCCCAGCCGTTCAGGTCTTCGCCACGCTTGGCTTCTGCCGGGCGGGTGCCGTCGGCATTCAACGGGTTGACCGTGTCACGGTCGCCGCTCATGCCGGTGATGCTGCCCCAGTAGTTGACGGTGTTGGTGTTGCGCCAGTTGTAGGCATCGCTGTCGGCGGTGAGGCCGAGCCAGCTGATGTCGCCGTTTTGTTTCTTGTCCAGAGAATCGCCGGCAACGCCCGGCTCCGGATAGTCGAGCTTGCCGTCATCGTGGGTGTGATGACCGCGAATGCCGACCCAGTTACCCGGCGACCATTGGGCGGCGACGTCGCCGAAAACGTGCAGGCGATCCTTGTCCTTGGGTGCCAGTTCTTTCAGGTCGGTGCGGTATTCGCTGAAGCGTTCGGCGACGCCGACGTTGGCGCGCAACAGGGTGGTGTCGAAGGTCCAGTTCAGGGCTTCGATGTTGGTGTCGCGCCATTGGCCGTCGTCGTTGCGCAGGCGTTGGCGACCGAGCTTGAGGATCTCGCCAGGGTAGGGCGTGAGGCCGCTGTAGCCGACCCAGAACTCGCGCATTGCCAGGTAGTTCTTCTTGGTTTTGCGATCACCGTTGTCGGTGGTCTGGGTACCGTCGCTGTCGGACTGTTGCAGGGTGTCCGTTTCGATGATATCGGTGGATGTCACGGCCTGGCCCATGGCGTAGGCGCTCCACGCGCCGCTCTCGCCGTATACCCACGGACGCAGGTCGAGGCCGACGCCGTTTACGTCACCGCCACTGGCAGTACCCAGGTCACGGTCGTCTTCGGACTGGCCGGTAACTTTGACTTCGAGGCCGAAATTCTTGTCTTCGGTCAGGGCCGCCAGGGTCGGGCACGACCACAGCAGGGCGAATGTCAGGCCAATACCGGCCTGCACGAATGGATTGAGCTTCATAGGGATTCCTCGCCGTCTTCTTCTTGCAGGGCGTGCAGTTCCAGCGTGTCCGGACTCACGGTGCTACGAATGGCTTGCTCTTGTTTGAGCAGGCGTTGGGCCTCGGCCAGCCGGTCAGGCGGCAGTTGCGCTTCGATTGTTTGCGCAAGCTCAGTGGCTTGCGGAGTGCCTTGAGCCTTGGCCAATTGGCTGAAGACGTAAGCGTTGACCGGGTCGGGCCGGGTGCCCTTGCCTTGGGAGAACAGTTGGGCGATGGCGAAATCGGCGCTGTTCTGGCCGTTGCGCGCAGCGGTCAGCAGGTGATCCAGGGCTTTCTGCGGATAGACCTTGCCCAGGTAACCACGGCGGTAAATCTGGCCGAGGTAGTAATCGGCGGCGACTTCCTTGCCGACGGCTTTCTGGAAGTGCTCTTCGGCGACCTTGGCGTCGGCCGGCACCATTTTGCCTTCGTAGTAGAGCTTGCCGAGCAACAGTTCGGCGCGCGGCTGGTCGGCGGCGCGGCCGTTGTCGAGGTACTTCATCATGGTGTCGACGTCGCCCAGTTCAGGGAAGTCGTAGAGCAGTTGCGCCAGGCTGACCCAGGACGCCGGGTAGCCAGGGGCGATGCCTTCGAGCAGCGACTGAGCGGTTTTTTCGTCGGTCTTGCCCAGACTTGCATCGCCCAGTACGCGGGCCACGCTGTCCACCCGTTGCGCAGAGACGGCGCCACGGCTGTGAGCGGCTTGCATCTGCTTGATCAGCTCGGCCGTTTGTTCTGGCTGGGCTTTTTTCTGATAGACCATGGCCAGTTCGACGTAGCAGATGTCGGTGGTGTTCAACGCCGCCTTGCAGATTTTTTCCACGTCATCCAGGTGCTGGTCGTAAGTGCCCTGGGTGCGATAGAGCAGCACCTGGGCCAGACCCGCTTCGGGCTTGCCTTCGGTGCGCCATTGGCTGATCTGCTGCTGTGCGTTCACGTTCGGGAAACTGTGCGGGTATTGCAGGTACAGCATTGCCAGCGGGATCAGGGTATTGCCTTCACCATTGGTCGCGGCTTTCTTCAACAGTGCTTCGGCTTCGTGGTGTTCGGCTTCGGTGGCGCCGGGTTTGGCCACCAGCAGGCGACCCAGGCGAGCCTGAGCCCGCGGCGAGACACTGGCTGCGGCGCGGTAAGTCGCCTCGGCCTTTTTGATTTGTGCCGGGTCGCGGCTGTCGACCTGCAGATCGGCCAGACCAACCTGGGCTTCGCTGTAGCCCAGGTCTGCCAGTTGCTGGTAATTCTGCGCCGCCAGCGCGGTGTCGCCGCGCTTGAGGGCTTCATTGGCCAGACGCTGGTCGGGCAGGCCGGCGCAACCGGCCAGGCTCACGGCCAAAGCCAGCGAGCACACCACATAACCACTGTGGGAGCGGGCTTGCCCGCGATTCAGGCGGCTCGGTGCTTCAGAAAGACCGCGTTTATCCAATCGCGGGCAAGCCCGCTCCCACAGGATTCGCGGCGTTTTCAGGAGACTGATGATCGTCACGGGCATGTCCTCTGTTTAAAGACCGGCGGCCATGGCTTTGTTGATCAGCCAGTTCAGGTTCGGGCCACGGGTGCTGTTCACTTCCACCGGGCGACCGGCGAAGGCGCTGTCCAGTGGCTCGTCAGGTTTGATCTGCACGCGGATGTCGGACGACAGGTCGGCGCTTTTCAGGCTGGTGCTGCTGACGATCTTGCCGGTACGGGTCTGGTCTTCGCCGGCGATCTGGAAGCTGACCGAAGTACCTGGGCGCACGTCGCCGAACTGGCGATAGGAGAAGCGTGCCTCAACGTTGGCTTCGGTGTTGCGCGGCACCAGCTGGAAGATCACATCGCCTTTGCTGGCGTATTGACCGTTAGCCACCAGTTGCTGAGCCACGGTGCAATCGCACGGCGACGTCAGGGTGCCGGTCATTTGCTTGCCGAACAGTTCTTCGACCTTGGACGGTTGCAGTTGATCTTCGTCCAGATGGCCCTTGAGTATGTCGAGCATGCTGGTGCTGAAGGTCGCCAGCGGTGCGCCTTTGGCGGCCACGCCGTCAGCCTTGATCAGGCTCTGCACGGTGCCGTCGCGCGGCATGGTGATGTTCATGCCTTGCACGCTGACCAGGCCGGCCTGCGCGTGGCTGACGAAGTACATGCCGTACACCGATTTGAAAATGAAACCGAACGCCACCAGGCCGACCACGAAGATACCGGCGCTGAAGGTCACCGCTTTCAGACGGCCGAGCGGCGTCATGCCGTGGCCGCCGTCCTTGACCTTGCGCGCCTTGGTGAAGTTGTCGCGCTGCAGGGTCGCGAGCATTTCACCCACGCTGACGATGTCGCCGGCCAGGTGCGAGGTGATCAGGTGGCGCAGGGTGGAAATGTCCCGGGGTTCCAGGTTCTGGAACTGGCAACCGGTGCGACCGGTCTGGCGATCGACGGAGCGGATTTGCAATTCCACGTCCATGGCCAGGCCGAGGTTATCGATGACGAATTGCAGGCGGGCCTTGTGCACATCGCCGACCTTCAGCGGCAGCTGACCGGCGTTGAACGCCAGGCCGCCAGCGGAAAGGTCGATGACGCGGGCTTCAACCGGAGTCCGATCAGGACCGAAGAAACGCAGCTTGGCCGGGATTTTCACGCGTGCGTGTTGGCGCTGGGCTTCGGATT
This sequence comes from Pseudomonas sp. EL_65y_Pfl2_R96, assembly GCF_963970905.1. NCBI lineage: Bacteria > Pseudomonadati > Pseudomonadota > Gammaproteobacteria > Pseudomonadales > Pseudomonadaceae > Pseudomonas > Pseudomonas sp. EL_65y_Pfl2_R96. The sequence continues at coordinate 97,745 of NZ_CAXAQH010000008.1, forward strand.
CGTGCACTACGTTGCTGTTGACGGCGGTATTCATATGGGCGATTTCCTAGTTAATTCAGGCGAGTTCGGTCAGACCATCATCAGCAGCACGGCGACAAAAATGCTGCCGGCGGAGAAGGTCATGGTCCGAGACGACCAGGTGTTGAACCAACGTTGAAAGCTGGCGAGATCACGGGTCAATTTGGTGTCCTGGCGGGTCCAGGATTGTTGGTCGAGGCGGAAGAACACGTAGATCTTCACCAGCGCGCCGACGATCTGGTTGTAATAGAGAATCGCCGGGTAAGCCGGGCCGATCCGGTGACCGGAACAGGACAGCAGCACGGTCAGGATCAGACGGGTGATGCCGATCCACAGCAGGTAAACCAGGATGAACGCGGTGCCGTACTTGAAGGTGGCGATGAGCGCCACGGTCAGGCCCAGCAAGGACGTCCACATCGACACGCGCTGGTCGAACAGCACCACGGAGGTGAACAGACCGAGGCGTTTCATCCCCAGGCCAAGGGCGCGGGAGTTCTGCCGCAGGTTGTTGCCGTACCAGCGGAACATCAGTTTGCGACTGGCCTTGATGAAGCTCTTTTCCGGTGGGTGTTCCACGGTATGGATCGCGGCGTCGGGCACGTAGAACGTGTCGTAGCCCAGGCGCATCAGGCTGAACCAGCTCGACTTGTCGTCACCGGTCAGGAACTTGAAGCGGCCCAGGCGCCAGTGTTGCAGCGAGTCACTTTCCACGTCGGCGATGAAGTCCGGGTCGGTCACCACGGAGGCGCGGAACACCGACATCCGGCCGGTCATGGTCAGCACGCGCTTGGACAGGGCCATGGAGCACATGTTGATGTGACGCTGGGCGAATCGCAGTTTGTGCCATTCGCTCATGATGTAGCCGCCGCGCACTTCGCAGAACTCGTTGGTGGTCAGGCCGCCGACATTGCCGAACAGCTGGAACCACGGCACGGTCTTGAGCACGACGCCTTCGGCCAGCACGGTGTCGCCATCGATCACTGCAACCACGGCGCGGTCGTCCGGCAGGTGGCGGGAGATGGCGCGGAAACCGTAGGCCAGGCCATCGCGCTTGCCGGTGCCGGGAATGCGCACGAAGTCGAGCTTGACGCTCGCGGGTGGGTTCATGCGCTTCCAGAGGCTCTTGACCAGCAGCTCATCGGACATTTCGACGATGGAACACACCACGGTGGTCGGCAGGCCGCAGTCGATGGCCTCGCGGATCACCGAGCTGTAGACCTGCGCGGTGGTCAGCGCGTCGATACGGAAGCTGGTGACCATCAGAAATACATGGGACGGGTCTGCCGCTTTACCCAGCTTGCGCACTTTGCGCCGCAGGTGCGGGTAGACCACGTATAGAAACAGCATGCCGCGCAGAAAGTGCGTGGCACCCATCGAGTAGCGCCAGATACCGACGATACCGATCAGGAAGATGAAGTCCTTCGACTCGGAGTCGAACGTGGACACAGGCAGCGCCATGGCGATGCCCATCAGTAAACTTAGGTAAAACAGCCAACCGGCGGCCTGAAGTAGGCCGTGCTTTAGCCTGTGCATAATCTGCATCCGTCTCGATCTCGGGCGAGCCTGTGGGGTGGCCCGATGGGGTTAAGGCAGGCCTGTGAAAACTGGCGACACCCGCTCTGGATGACGCCAGAAATCCCGGTAGGAGCTGCCGCAGGCTGCGATCTTTTGATCTTTGTCTTTGGGTTCACTCAGGACTCAAGTGCCCTAGGAAAGATCGCAGCCTCGTTTCACTCGACAGCTCCTACAGGCGTGTTACCAGCAGATACCTTCGGTGCGCTTGCTGACGCTGGTGGCTTGAGACATGAAGCCGACCAGGTCGATCACTTGCTTGCCGTGTGGAGCTTGCTGCGCCAGGGCACGGAATTTCTCGTCACGGTTGCCGAGGATGATCACGTCGGAGTTGTTGATCACCTCGTCGAAGTCCGAGTTGAGCAAGGACGAGACGTGAGGGATCTTCGACTCGATGTAATCCTTGTTCGCACCGTGGACACGGGCGTACTCGACGTTGCTGTCGTAGATGCTCAGGTCGTAGCCTTTGCCGATCAGCATTTCGGCCAGATCAACCAGTGGGCTTTCGCGCAGGTCGTCGGTGCCGGCCTTGAAGCTCAGACCCAGCAGGGCGACTTTGCGTTTGTCGTGGCTGGAGACGATGTCGAACGCGTTCTGCACCTGGGATTCGTTGCTGCGCATCAGCGAGTTCAGCAGCGGTGCTTCCACGTCCAGGGAACCGGCGCGATAGGTCAGGGCGCGCACGTCTTTTGGCAGGCAAGAGCCGCCGAATGCGAAGCCCGGGCGCATGTAGTACTGGGACAGGTTCAGCGTCTTGTCCTGGCAGACCACTTCCATCACTTCACGACCATCGACACCGACGGCCTTGGCGATGTTGCCGATCTCGTTGGCGAAGGTCACTTTGGTGGCGTGCCACACGTTGCAGGTGTACTTGATCATCTCGGCGACAGCGATGTCCTTGCGGATGATCGGAGCGTCGAGTTCTTCGTACAGCGATTGCAGAACGTCGCCCGAAGCCTTGTCGAACTCGCCGATGACGGTCATTGGCGGCTGGTCGTAGTCGGCGATCGCGGTGCTTTCACGCAGGAACTCAGGGTTCACTGCAACGCCGAAGTCGACGCCTGCCTTCTTGCCGGAGCAATCTTCGAGGATCGGGATTACCACGTTTGCCACGGTGCCCGGCAACACGGTGCTGCGAACCACAATGGTGTGGCGGGTGGTTTTGTCACGCAGGACAAAACCGATCTCACGGCACACGGCTTCGATGTAGTTCAGTTCCAGGTCGCCGTTCTTCTTGCTCGGCGTACCGACGCAGATCATCGACAGGTCGGTGTCGCGAATCGCTTCGGCGAAGTTGGTCGTGCCGCGCAATTTGCCCGTCTCGATACCCTGCTGCAGAAGTTCGCCCAGACCCGGTTCAACGATCGGCGATTTACCAGCGTTGATCATATCGATTTTGTCTTTGGCGACATCGACGCCAACGACGTCATGGCCCCGTGCAGACAGGCAACCGGCACAGACTGCGCCGACGTAACCCAAACCAAATATGCTGATGCGCATCGCAATTACCTCTCAGTTAATCAAGACTGTGTTCAACAAGCCATTACATGGCCGGAGTTAATGGTGTTCAGCGGTCATAGTGCACTCGCAAGTGCGCCTTACAGGCGCTACAGTGTCGTGTGCAGGCATACTAAGTTCCGAGTGTCTAAATAAGTGCACTCAAGATGTGCGCAATCAGGCCTTGTTATTATGATGTGCCCTGTTATGCAGCCGACCCTCTGATCAGAGGACGTTCGTGCAAAGGCCTTGCGCGCTCAATGCCAGGCCAGAAGCCCGTAAATCAAGCGGTTGGGTGCTCGGGTGAGCACGTTTATAGGGGCGTGGCCGTGGCCTTGTAGGGGATAGTATTGATACGTTATCTCCTGTCCTTCATGTGTTGCCAAAATTAGGGATTAGTAAGCAGAAGTTCGTGTGACAACTTCGCTATGTAAATCTCTTCTCTGCGTAAGTTATCTCGTACAAGCGCCGAGAGAATCGTTACCGGTGGTATGAGCGGCGCATTTAGACATAGTTCCAGTCCGCCCATCGCGAATTCTGAAATTTCTTGAAATATGGAAAAAGATGGCACTGCTCTCATATTGATAGCACTTGCCGTTTCGCCCTTTATATATAGGGTGATTGTTGTATTGGGTACTTTTTTGCCACTACAGATAAAAATTTTAAGTGCCACTACTGAAAAAAAATGATCAATGTCGAGTGAAACTAAAGTTAGAAATTCGAGTGCTTGATTTTTGGCGCCAATAAAACGGCGAAAAGGCGGGAGTTATTCGAGTATCAACGGAGCGGCGCACGACGAAGTAACCAATGTCGTGCGCCGACCTGGTGCAGGTTTCCATTACTCCGGCGCGTGATCGCGCAGGAACACCAGATTGTCCGGTTTAGACTGCTCGCTGCTGTAGCGATAACCCTGAACGTCGAACTGCTTGAGGGCAGCCGGGTCATTGATGCGTTCTTCGATGACGAAGCGACTCATCATGCCGCGGGCTTTTTTCGCGTAGAAACTGATGATCTTGTATTGGCCGTTCTTCAGGTCCTTGAATTCGGTATTGATGATGCGCGCGTTCAAGGCACTGCGTTTGACTGCCGAGAAGTACTCATTGGAGGCCAGGTTCAGCAGCACATCGTCGCCCTGATCGGCTAACGCTTCGTTCAACCATTCGCTGATTCGCGTGCCCCAGAAGGCATACAGGTCCTTGCCCCGGGCATTGGCCAGTTTGGTGCCCATCTCCAGCCGATAGGGCTGCATCAGGTCCAGAGGGCGCAGCAGGCCGTACAGGCCGGAGAGCATGCGCAAGTGTTGCTGGGCGTAGTCGAAGTCAGCATCGCTGAAGGTTTGTGCGTTCAGGCCGGTATAAACGTCGCCCTTGAACGCCAGCAAGGCTTGCTTGGCGTTGGCTGGGGTGAAGGCCGGGGTCCAGCTGCCGAAGCGCGCGGCATTGAGGCCGCCAATTTTGTCGGAGACATGCATCAGCTCGCTGATCTGCGCCGGCGTCAGGTCGCGCAGTTGCAGGATCAGCTCCTGGGAATGGTCGAGGTATTGTGGTTGAGTGAAACGCGGGGTCGCCGGCGGTGTTTCGTAGTCGAGGGTCTTGGCGGGGGAAATCACCATCAGCATGAAGTCGTCTCCTTTAATCGTGGGGGCGATTCTAGGGGGTTGTCCTTGTTGACTCCAGCTATCAAGGTCATAGGTGATGATCGGTGGCAACTGTAAACCCCTGTGGGATCGTCGTTACTTCGGGGAAGGGTGTTGGATCGGATATAGTGCCGCGCGGGTTTTGTTATGGAGGCGTCCCATTGCGTATCGTTTTTCTATTCTTTGCCTGGCTGTTGAGCTTTGGCGCCCTGGCGGCGCCGGGCGATGTGGCGACGCTGGATCGCAGCACCTGGCCTGAGCAGCTCAGCAGCCCGACGCTGTTCGACGTCGCCTCGCGGGCCGAAATCCTCATGTTCGCCCGCGTCCTGCTGGCCAGTGAATCGCTGGACGAAGCGAGCCTGGCTCAACGTCTGGGCCTGCGCACCCTCAATCTGGCGTCGGTCAACCAGCTGCGTCAGCACCTGTGGCAGCGTTTGCTGACCAACTACAACTTCGCCCAGCGCAGTTGCGATCAGGATGCCTCCTTCTGTTTTCTGGTCGAGGACATGGACACCTTGCGTGAGCAAGCGGCCAAGTTTCAGGTCAGCGACGACAGCTATTACATCAAGTGGGCCGAGCCGAGCCGGTTGTTCCACGCGCAGTACCTGGACGAGCAGTTGCGCAAGGCCGCGCTGTTCCCGCAGACCAGCAGCGAAGTCGATCGTTTTGGCGACTATGAACGCAATGGCGATGCCATGAATGACCGCCTGTTCCTGCTGACCTTCGACAGTGCCGCCAATGCCACGCCCGATAACACGGCCTGGGTCACCGAGTACCTGCGCAAATCGAACATGAGCGCTACGTTCTTCGTCCTCGGCAAGGACATTCAGGCCCGTCTGGCCGAGCGTTCGGTGACCAGCCTGCAAGGCACTTATTCGCAGCAATGCGTGGGTGTACAGGGTTGGGAGTTCCGCTCTCACAGCCACTGGCAAGACTGGCAGGATTCGGTACGGCGCAGCGTCGAGCTGGTCAAAGGCAAGCTGCCGGAGAATTACGTACCGCTGTTTCGTCCACCCGATGGCCAGCGTCGGTCCGATGCTGAAGGCTTCTTCACGTCTCAGGGTTTGCAAGTGGCGTTGTGGGACATCGACGCCCAGGACGGCGCCGGCAAGCTCAAGGGCAACCAGAGTGCACAACGGGTGTTGACCCTGATGCTGCTGTGGCGGCACGGGGTGATCAACTTCAATGTGAAGCAGGATGCGCTGAAAACGGCGATGCCCTGGCTCATTACACAAACGGCGCCAAGCGGGATCGGTTGGGAGCATTGTCAGGACGCGTTTCGCTGAAACGGAGAAAGCCCGTAAACATTGAGCCGGGGGCGTTTTTGAGAGAGATTTCGATGCAGGCGGACTTCCGACTTTAGCGGGGTGGTGGCAGTCCGCCAAGTGCTATTGGTCATTCTGCAAAATAAACTTCAAAAAAGCGTCAAAGTGCTTTTTTCTGTCACAGGTTTTGGAGTATTACGAAGACAGACCGCCGAAACCTGCAACACAGGTGGCGTCTTCCAAGACCCAGCTTGTGTGCAGTTCACTTGAGTCCCCGCAGGTGAATTCGGTGGCCACTTCGAGGCGCAGCACTGTAACGGTATTGCGTCGACTGGCTCCCACATAAGGTGACCGAGTATGGATGACCACGGACGTAGCCCTTCTTCCAACCAGCCAATCCTTTATGTACTCGATACCAACGTATTGATTCACGATCCAAACGCGCTGCTTAATTTCGAAGAACACCACGTCGCCATCCCGATGACCGTGCTTGAAGAGCTGGACAAGCTCAAGAGCGGGCATCACAGCGTGGCCGCCGAATGCCGTCAGGCCATCCGGCTGATCGATAAGACCCTGGGTGATGCTTCACCGGAGGACGTTGAACAGGGCGTGCCGATTCAGCGCGGCAAGAGCGGGCCGAAGGGCTTGCTGTCAATTCTGATGAGCAAGCGTGCCGAGCCGAACATCATTCTGCCCGAGCACCTGAACGACAACATCATCATCAACCAGTTGATCGACCTGCACGCGCGCGATCCGAAACTGCCCGTGGTGCTGGTCACCAAAGACATCAACATGCGCCTCAAGGCGCGGGCCTGCGGGATTGCGGCCGAGGACTACAGCACCGACCAACTGGTCGACGACGTATCCCTGCTGCCCAATGGCTACCACAACATGACCGGCTCCTTCTGGGACCGGGTGAGCAAAGTCGAAACCCGGCAGGATCATGGCCGCACCTGGCATCAGGTACAGCTGATCGACAACCTGCCCGCCGTACACGTCAATGAGTTCATCATCGACGAACAGGGCTTTGTTGGCTGGATCAAGGAAATCCAGGTCGACAAGTTGCTGATTCTCGACCTGCATCAGGAACCTCTGTTGCACCAGGAAGCCTGGGGCCTGAAACCGCGTGATATCTATCAAAGCCTGGCGCTGTACGCCTTGCTCGATCCGGATATTCATCTGGTCAACCTGTCCGGCGCGGCCGGTTCCGGTAAAACCATCCTGGCCCTGGCGGCGGCCATCGAACAGACCATGGTCAGCAAACGCTACCGGCGCATCATCGCCACCCGCAGCGTGCAGGGCCTGGACCAGGAAATCGGCTTCCTGCCCGGCACCGAAGCGGAAAAAATGGAGCCTTGGCTTGGCGCCATCACCGACAACCTCGAAGCCTTGCACATGGATGACGAAAACACCCATGGCAGCGTCGACTACATCCTCAGCAAAGTGCCGTTGCAGTTCAAATCCCTCAACTACATTCGAGGCCGCAGCTTCCAGCAGAGCCTGATCCTGATCGATGAATGCCAGAACCTCACGCCGCACCAGATGAAAACCATCATCACCCGTGCCGGCGCCGGTTCCAAAGTGGTGTGCCTGGGCAACCTGGCGCAGATCGACACCCCTTACCTGTCCGCGACCAGCTCCGGGCTGACGTACCTGACCGAACGCTTCAAAGACTTCCCCAACGGTGTACACATCACCCTGCAAGGGGTGCCACGTTCGATTCTGGCCGAATACGCCGAATCGCATCTGTAATCGCTTCAATAGAACCGGGCGGCCCAAAGCCGCCCGGTTTTTTATGCCCGACGAATAACCTGTGGGAGCGGGCTTGCCCGCGATGGCATCACCGAGGTGTCCCTGTTGAACCGCAGCGTCTGCATCGCGGGCAAGCCTCGCTCCCACAGGGTTCGGTGTAAACGCATAATCAAGCGTGCGGAAAATTGACCCGCAGGTTTACAATCGATGCTCCTGATCAGGAGTAACCCTGTGCTGACTCATCTCGATTCCCAAGGTCGCGCCAATATGGTCGACGTCACCGAAAAAGCCGTGACGTTCCGTGAAGCGACGGCCCAAGCGCTGGTGCGCATGCTGCCCGAAACCCTGCAGATGATCGTCAGCGGCGGCCATCCCAAGGGTGACGTGTTCGCCGTGGCGCGGATCGCCGGCATCCAGGCGGCGAAGAAAACCAGCGATCTGATTCCTCTGTGCCACCCGTTGATGCTCACTGGCGTCAAGGTCGAACTCAGTGCCGAAGGCGACGACACCGTGCGTATCGTGGCGCGCTGCAAGTTGTCCGGGCAGACCGGCGTCGAGATGGAAGCGCTGACTGCCGCCAGCGTGGCGGCGCTGACTATCTATGACATGTGCAAGGCCGTGGATCGTGGCATGACCATCGAGAGCGTGCGGCTGCTGGAAAAACTCGGCGGCAAGAGCGGCCATTTCCAGGCGGATCAACCATGAACGTTACCGTGAAGTTTTTCGCCCGTTACCGTGAGGCGCTCGGCGTGGATTCGGTGACGGTTGAAGGTGATTTCGCCACGCTCGATGATGTGCGCGTGCTGCTGGCCCAACGTGACGGCGCCGAGGTGCTGAGCGAGCAGAACCTGATGTGCGCCCGCAACGAAGACCTCTGCCAGCTCGACGAACCGGTGAGCGATGGCGATGAAGTGGCGTTTTTCCCGACCGTGACCGGAGGCTGAGCCATGGCGATTCGCGTGCAGTCCACCGCGTTCGACCCCGGCGCGGAAGTCAACGCCATGCACGCAGCGAACGTGGGCGTCGGTGCGGTGGTGAGTTTTGTCGGCTACGTGCGCGACTTCAATGACGGCCTCGACGTCGCCGGGATGTTTCTGGAGCACTACCCGGGCATGACCGAAAAAGCCCTGGGCAAGATTGCCACGGAGGCCGAGGAGCGCTGGCCGCTGTTGAAGCTGGAAGTGCTGCACCGTATTGGCGCCCTGGAGCCGGGCGAGCCGATCGTCTTTGTCGGTGCCGCCAGCGCCCACCGCCAGGCGGCGTTCGATGCCTGCGCCTTTGTCATGGACTACCTGAAAACCCGCGCACCGTTCTGGAAGAAGGAAAACACCCGAGATGGCCCGCGCTGGGTTGAAGGGCGCGACAGCGATCATGCGGCGGCGGATCGCTGGAACAAGTAAGCAGTCTGTTGTTGCTTTGTTGTTCTTTAGGCCGTCTTCGCGGGCAAGCCCGCTCCCACAGGGTTATGCGCACACAGATCTATTGTGGGAGCGGGCTTGCCCGCGAAGAGGTCTTCCGCTTCAGCCGATAACTCCCTGACTCACCACCCGACCATCGGCCAGGCCCAACCCTGTTCGTTTGATTGACGGAAAATACATAAAAGTCCAGTATGGAATTATAAGTACAAAAAAGGCGTTTCCCCGTTTCAGCTCTTTCTTCTGTCTTGCCAAACCAACAACAACCCGCGAGAGAACGAACATGAAGAAATTCCCCCTCATTACCGGTCTGGCCCTGAGCCTGTTGGCGTGCAGTAGCCTGTTCGCCGCCGAGAAGAGCCTGCGCATCGGTATTGAAGCGGCTTATCCGCCGTTCGCGTCCAAAACCGATAAAGGCGAAATTGTCGGTTTCGACTACGACATCGGCAATGCCCTGTGCGCGCAGATGAAGGTCAAGTGTGTGTGGGTTGAAGGCGAATTCGACGGTCTGATTCCTTCCCTGAAAGTGAAGAAAATCGACATGGCGCTGTCGTCCATGACGATCAACGAAGACCGCAAGAAGTCGGTGGACTTCACCCACAAGTACTACTTCACCTCATCGCGTTTGGTGATGAAGGAAGGCGCGATCGTGGATGACCAGTACGCCAGCCTCAAGGGCAAGACGATCGGCGTGCAGCGCGCAACCACCACCGACCGTTATGCCACCGAGGTTTTCGAGCCGAAGGGCATCAACGTCAAGCGCTACGGCAACAACGAAGAAATCTACATGGATCTGGCGGCCGGTCGCCTCGATGCCATTTTTGCCGACACCATTCCACTGAATGACTTCCTGTTGATGCCGCGAGGCAAAGGCTACGCGTTTGTCGGGCCGGAGCTCAAGGATCCGAAATACGTGGGCGAGGGCGCCGGGATTGCGGTGCGCAAGGGCAACACCGAATTGGTCAGTGAACTGAACGCGGCCATCGACGGCATTCGCGCCAGTGGCGAGTACCAGAAGATTTCAGAGAAGTACTTCAAGTCCGACATCTACGGCGATTGATCGATCGCCCTCGCGAGCAGGCTCGCTCCCACATTAGTCTTGCGCATGCAGGTCCATTGTGGGAGCGGGCCTGCTCGCGAGGGGGCCCTGGCAGACAACACGCATCCCAGCGCTCAGCCCTTCAATTCCTTCAAATGCTTGTACACCGTCGCCCGGCCCATGTTCAGCACATTGGCCACATAGTTGGAGGCGCTTTTGCCTTTGAAGGCGCCTTCGGCGTGCAGGGCCAGCACCAGTTCACGTTTGTGGTCGCGGGTCAGCACATTCAGGCTCAACTGACGCTCGCGCAGCCAGGCGTGCAGGAAGGTGTTGATACGCTCTTGCCAGTCATCGCGAAACAGTGAGTCCGGTTGCGGAATCAGCTTGGTCGGCGACAGGAACAAATCCAGCGCCGCTTTCGCGTTTTCGAACAACGAGATATTCAGGTTGATGCACAGCACCGCCAGCGGATGACCTTCGCTGTCGCGCAGCACGCTGCTGAGGCTGCGAATCTTCTGGCCGTCCCAGTTGAGCTTTTCGTACGGCCCGATGTTTCGTTCAGTGACATCTTCGCTGAGCATGTCTTCCAGCGACGAGTCGTCGCCAATTTCCCGTTTGGACAGGTTGTTGGCAATGTAATCGACCTTTTGCGTGCGCAGGTCATGCAGCACCACCTCGGCGTGAGGGAAGAACAACGTGGCGATTGCATCGGCAATCGTGCGGAAGTTGTCCATGGAGACGTTGTCCAGGGCCGAGTCTTTTTCAGGTGCATTCATACAGTGGAGCTCCAGGCAGCGTCAGCGCCCCGTAAAAAAGGGGCGCTGGAAGTTTGCCGCAATCGTGTGGGCACGTCACCTGAGGGGCAGGATCAGGATCAACCCAGGCGGGCGGGGGAGAGCATCTCAGCGTCCAGACCGAAACGGGTCAGCTGCTCGGGCAAGGCTTCACCGCGTACCAGTGCAGCACTGGCCTGGCCCATGGCTGGAGACGTCTGGATGCCATAGCCACCTTGCGCCGCGACCCAGAACAGTCCCGGCACCTGCTGATCGAAGCCGGACAGCAAATCCCCGTCGTGCACGAAACTGCGCAGGCCGGCCCAGGTACGGGTCGGGCGGCGGATAGTCAGGGTGGTGGCTTCTTCGATCTGGTAGATGCCCATGGCGATGTCCAGCTCTTCCGGCTGCACGTCATGAGGTTCTACCGGGTCGGCGTTGGCCGGTGAGCCGAGGAACATGCCGGCGTCGGGCTTCATATAGAAGGATTCGTCAAGGCTGACCAGCATTGGCCAGTCATGAATATCCAGGCCCTCGGGGCCGGCGAAGATAAAGGCTGCCCGGCGTTTGGGTTGCAGGCCCAGAGGTCGGGCGCCGGCCAGTTCGCCAACCTTGTCGGCCCAGGCGCCGGCGGCGTTGATGATGATCGGGGCGCTGAAGGTCTGACCCTTGGTTTGAACCTGCCACAGCCCTTCGGCATCCCGGGTCAGGCTCAGCACTTCGCTGTCGGCATGAACCTCGCCTTTATTACGCCGGATACCGCGCAGATAGCCCTGATGCAGGGCATCGGTATCGATGTCACTGGCGGTCGGATCGTAGATCGCGCCGTGGACTTTTTCCCGACGCAGGATCGGCAGGCGCGCACAGGCTTCGTCGGCGCTGAGCAATTGCATTTCCGGCACCGTGGCTTTGGCGCTCAGGTATTGATTGTTCAGCTCGGCCGGATCGCCCGTGAAGTCGACGGTCATCTCGCCGCGCGGGGTCAGCAGCGGGTGCTCGCAGAAACCGGCTGGCGGGGCATCGAAGAAATCCCGGCTGGCCTGGGTCAATGCCCGAACCTGTGGGGTGCCGTAGGCGGCGGTGTACAGCGCAGCCGAGCGTCCGGTGGAGTGATAAGCCGGATGGGATTCGCGTTCGAGCACAATCACCCGCCCGTGCTGCGACAGCCAGAAACCGGTGGAAGCGCCGGCAATCCCGCCGCCGATGATGATGAAGTCTGCCTGGCTCATGAACGTCTCCTGAAGGGGCGCGATGCCATTGATATAGAGGGACCCTGTGGGAGCCGGGCTTGCCCGCGATGGCATCACCGCGGTTTAGCAGACCGACCGCGGCGTCTGCATCGCGGGCAAGCCCGCTCCCACAGGATCGAGGTGCTAGCGCTGTAATTGATAAAGGGCATTGGCCAGTGCGATGTCTTCCAGACCCAGGCCGATGGAGCGGAAGAACACCGAGCGGTCGTACTCGGGGCGCTGTACTTTTTCGCTGAGCAAGTCGGGCAGGTCGCCGATAATCAAGCGCTTGTCCCAGCCATGCTGTTCACCGGCGATCAGCATCTCACCGGCCGAGCCCGGGGTGGTCTGACGATAGTCACAGAACACCTGCATGTCATGGAGGCTCTGCGGCGGCACTTCATGGGCGCGCGGGGCGTTGGTGCTGATGGAGGTGATAAGCGCCGGTTTGCTCAAGATGGACGGGTCGATCACCGGGCCTGCCGACGAGGTGCAGAGCATGATCACGTCGGCGTCTTGAATCGCGGCTTCGCGACTGTCGGCGATGGTCAAGCGTGGATCGAGGTTTTTGAGCTGTGCCAGGGGTTCGGCGTTTTTGCCGCTCAGGCTCGGTGAATAGAGGCTGATGCTTTGCCAGTCCCGCAGGTCCTTGACGTAGTGCAGGTGCGCCTGGGCCACTTTGCCGCTGCCGATGATCGCCAGGCGCCGGGCCTTCAGCGGCGCGAGGGCATCGACCGCCACCGCCGTTGTCGCTGCGGTGCGTGCCGTGGTCAGTTCACCGGCATCGCAGAGCAGCAGCGGCTGGCCGGTCTGCATCGACATCAACAGCGTCCAGGCGGTCACCAATGGGCCTTGTTCACGCACGATGTAAGGCGATGTCTTGACGCCATACACCCCGTCTTCGGCCAGCACCCCCAGGTAGTTGATGAAGTCCCCGGCACCTTTCGGGAATTCCACTAACTGCTGCGCCGGTTGCACGGCTTGCCCGGCGGCCAGGTCACGGAACAGCTTGCGCAGGATCTGCGGCACGTCGACTTGCGCCAGCAGTTCGCGGGCCTGAGGTTGGGTGATCACGTAAGGCGTGCTGGACATGGTCGGCTCCGGGCGCTGAATGTAAACTAATTTGTCCATTATGGACTTTTAGTTGTCTCGAGCAAGCTCCTGTTGAAAAAACCGGACGAAAAAAAAGCGCAGTCCGTTTCCGGCTGCGCCTTTTGTCCTGCGGCCCGGGTTACGGGCGCTTGCGCTCAACCGCCCGCAACAGATGCGTCGGTGGCGTTTCACAACTGATCTTGCGACCCAGCAACGCCTCGATGGACGGTAGCTGGTAGGAGTCGTCTTCACCGGCAAAGCTGATGGACACACCATCGGCGCCGGCACGGCCGGTACGGCCGATGCGGTGCACGTAGTCGTCCGGGACTTCCGGCAGGGTGAAGTTGATCACATGGCTGATGCCGTCGATGTGAATGCCGCGACCGGCCACATCGGTGGCCACCAGCACGCGGATCTTGCCTTCGCGGAAACCTTCCAGGGTCTTGATGCGCTTGTGCTGCGGCACATCGCCAGACAGTTGCGCCGCATTGACGCCATCGCGCACCAGGCGTTCTTCGATGCGCCGCACTTCGTCCTTGCGGTTGGCAAAGACCATCACCCGTTCCCAGCCGTTATCGTTGACCAGGTTATAGAGCAGTTTGTATTTGTCGGCGCCGGCCACCGCGTAGATGTGTTGCTCGACGTTTTCGCTGGCCACGTTCTGCGCTTCGATCTCGACGATCGACGGGTCGGTGGTCCATTGCTTGGCCAGGTTCATCACGTCGTCGGTGAAGGTCGCGGAGAACAGCAGCGTCTGACGCTCGTTCTTCGGTGGGGTCTGGCGAATGATCTGGCGCACTTGCGGGATGAAACCCATGTCGAGCATCCGGTCGGCTTCGTCCAGCACCATGACTTCGACCATGTCCAGATGCACGTCGCCGCGCTGGTTGAAGTCGAGCAAGCGGCCCGGAGTGGCCACGAGGATGTCGCAGTGACGGGCTTCGAGGTGCTTGAGTTGCTTGTCGAAGTCCATGCCGCCGACAAACGTCATGACGTTGAGGCCGGTGTATTTGGTCAGGTCGGCTGCGTCCTTGGCGATCTGCACCACCAGCTCCCGGGTCGGGGCGATGATCAGTGCCCGCGGTTCACCCATGTAGCGCTCTTTGGGCGGCGGGGTTTGCAGCAGCTGGGTGATGATCGAAATCAGGAAGGCGGCGGTTTTGCCAGTGCCGGTCTGGGCGCGACCGATGGCGTCTTTGCCCGCGAGGGTGAAGCCAAGCACCTGCGCCTGGATCGGCGTGCAATACGGAAAGCCCAGGTCCTGAATGGCGTGCATCAGTTCGGGGGCGAGCTTGAAATCGTGGAAGCGGGTTTTGCCTTCCTGGGGCTCGACGACGAAGTCTTCGAGTTTCCACGGGATAGCCGGTGCCTTTGGCTTCGGTTCGCGACGCGGTTTTGCCGGTTTCGGGGCTTCGCTGCGCGGCTGTTCAGAGGAAATGGCCGGGGCAGAGGGGGCGGTTGGTGTGGTCACCGGCTCGTGCTTCGGTGCCGCTACGGTTGCGGTCCTGCCAGGCTGATTACCGTCGGTGCGGTGGCTGGGCGTATGAGAAGGAGCGCTGGAGCCTGGCGCGAGCTGCTCAGCCTCGCTTTTACCGAACATTTTCTTGAGTGCTTTGAGCACGGTCATCTCATCAATTGGTTAAGGAATGTACGCCGGCCAGTGTAATGCAAGAATCGGGCGCGGCGTAGTGGGATGGATCAATGGGTAGCTTTTAACGCAAACGCTCGGCGAGCCAGACGCCGATGTCACGAATTTCTTCGGGTAACACTTCGTGGCCCATTGGGTATTCCTGCCATGTCACGGTGACACCGCGCTGCTTTAAATACTCGTAGGCGGTCCGGCCCATGGAGTTTTGAACCACGTCATCGTACTGGCCGTGCAATGAAAGCACCGGAATGCGCTGCTGGCTGGCGGAAAGCTCCAGTTCATCGCTGAAAGTCGGCGCATAAGTAGAGAGGGCAAGTACGCCACCCAGCGGTCCCTGCCATTTCACAAAGGCCGTGTGCAATACCACGGCACCACCTTGGGAAAACCCCGCGATAAAGATGCGCGAGGCGTCTATTCCGCTGGCCTTCTGCTCTTCGATCAAATCAAAGACCCGTTGCGCGGACGTTTCCAACTGCTCGCGGCTGATCGCGCGCGCCGGGCTCATGGCCAATATGTCGTACCAACTCGGCATTTCGTAGCCGCCATTGATGGTGACAGCACGGGTCGGAGCTTGAGGCAATACGAAGCGGGTAGTCAGCAGGCTTTCCTGCAGCGCTTCGGCCACCGGCAAAAAGTCGTAGCGGTCGGCGCCCAGCCCGTGCAGCCAGATAACGCAGGCGTCTGCGGGCTTGACGGGTTGAAGAATCAAGGGCTCGGTCATGGGTGCTCCATATTTGTGCATGCGCTTTCATTTAAGTGCGAGGTTGGAGTGCGCAATGGGTTGATTAGTTAAAAAGATGTCGCAAGGCTGAAAGTTTTGCTATTGACCTGTCGCTGAATCGCTTTGGCGAGCGGTCTGGTACGGGCTTTGCTATAGGGATACCTGTGCAACCAATCTTATGCCTGGCGGTAACACTATCAGTGTACGGCTGGTCGTGGGATAGCAAAGAATCCGGTGATGGATGTTCGCCAAGGGCCGCTACGGGCTTCGCGAACGTGAAAGGGCTACCGCCCGTTCGGCCGATTGGTGAGAAGGGAGTTATCCATGATGTGGATTTTCTCCTACTAGACTCATAGCGACGGTCCTGCATCGGTTGACCCTAAAAAAAGCCAACACGGGTCAACAACGCCTCATAAGGGTGCGACAGGGCTCAAGCTCCGACACAACAAGAGCAAAACTGGAGGTTTGAATGAAGATGTTGAAATCCACCCTGGCCATCGTGACTGCAGCCGCAGTGCTCGGTGTCAGTGGGTTCGCTCAGGCGGGTGCAACCCTGGATGCAGTGCAGAAGAAAGGTTTCGTACAGTGTGGCGTGAGTGACGGTCTGCCGGGTTTCTCGGTTCCGGACTCTACCGGCAAGATTGTGGGTATCGATGCTGACTTCTGCCGCGCTGTGGCTGCTGCCGTATTCGGCGACGCGACCAAGGTCAAATTCAGCCAGTTGAATGCCAAGGAGCGTTTCACTGCTCTGCAATCCGGCGAAATCGACGTGCTGTCGCGCAACTCCACCATGACCAGTTCCCGTGACGCGGGCATGGGCCTGAAGTTTCCTGGCTTCATCACTTATTACGACGGCGTAGGCTTCCTGGCCAACAGCAAGCTGGGCGTGAAAAGTGCCAAGGAACTGGATGGCGCGACCATCTGTATTCAAGCCGGTACCACCACCGAGCTGAACGTGTCCGACTACTTCCGCGCCAATGGCCTGAAGTACACCCCGATCACCTTCGACACCTCCGATGAAAGCGCCAAGTCGCTGGAATCCGGTCGTTGCGACGTACTGACCTCCGACAAGTCCCAGTTGTACGCACAGCGCAGCAAACTGGCCTCGCCAAAAGACTACGTCGTTCTGCCGGAAACCATTTCCAAAGAGCCTTTGGGTCCGGTCGTGCGTAATGGCGACGATGAGTGGCTGGCAATCGTGCGCTGGACGGGTTACGCCATGCTCAACGCTGAAGAAGCCGGTATCACTTCGAAAAACGTCGAGGCTGAAGCCAAATCGACCAAGAACCCGGACGTCGCCCGTCTGCTGGGCGCTGATGGTGAATACGGCAAGGATCTGAAACTGCCGAAAGACTGGGTGGTTAAAATCGTCAAGCAAGTCGGTAACTACGGCGAAGTCTTCGATAGAAACCTCGGCAAGAGTACTGCGCTGGAAATCGACCGTGGCTTGAACGCCCTGTGGACCAACGGCGGCATTCAATACGCACCACCAGTGCGCTGATGGTTCTATCACCCGGTGGGCCAACCACCGGGTGATGTTCTGTTCCATTATTTCCGGGGCACTTCATGCAAAATTCAATCGGCGCACCAAAGCAGAGGCTCAGTCTCAGCGATCCGCGAGTGCGTGCGTGGCTGTTTCAGATCATCACGGTTATCGCCGTGGTCTCGATGGGCTGGTATCTGTTCGATAACACCCAGACCAACCTTCAGCACCGGGGCATTACCTCCGGCTTCAGCTTTCTGGAGCGCAGTGCCGGGTTCGGCATCGCTCAACACCTGATCGACTACACCGAATCGGACAGCTATGCCCGGGTGTTTGTCATCGGCTTGCTCAACACGTTGTTGGTGACCTTCATCGGCGTGATCCTGGCGACGATTCTCGGGTTCATCGTCGGTGTGTCACGGCTGTCGAAGAACTGGATCATCAGCAAGCTGGCGACGGTTTACGTGGAAGTCTTCCGTAACATTCCGCCACTGCTGCAAATCCTGTTCTGGTACTTCGCGGTGTTCCTGAGCATGCCGGGGCCGCGCAACAGCCATAACTTCGGCGATACCTTCTTCGTCAGCAGCCGTGGCCTTAACATGCCGGCGGCATTGATGGCGGACGGTTTCTGGCCGTTTGTGGCCAGCATCGTCGTGGCCATCGTCGCGATCGTGCTGATGAGCCGCTGGGCCACCAAACGTTTCGAAGCGACCGGCGTACCGTTTCACAAGTTCTGGGCAGGGCTGGCGCTGTTTCTGGTGATCCCTGCGCTGTGCGCATTGATCTTCGGTGCGCCAGTGCACTGGGAAATGCCGAAGCTGCAAGGCTTCAACTTCGTGGGTGGCTGGGTGCTGATCCCGGAACTGCTGGCATTGACTCTGGCCCTGACGGTGTACACCGCGGCGTTCATTGCCGAGATCGTGCGTTCGGGCATCAAGTCGGTCAGTCATGGCCAGACCGAAGCGGCGCACTCGTTGGGTTTGCGCAACGGTCCGACCCTGCGCAAGGTGATCATCCCGCAAGCTCTGCGGGTGATCATTCCGCCGTTGACCAGCCAATACCTGAACCTGGCGAAGAACTCCTCGCTGGCGGCCGGTATCGGTTATCCGGAGATGGTGTCGTTGTTTGCCGGTACGGTGCTGAACCAGACCGGGCAGGCGATCGAAGTCATTGCCATCACCATGAGCGTGTACCTGGCGATCAGTATCAGCATTTCCCTGCTGATGAACTGGTACAACAAGCGCATTGCGCTGATCGAGCGGTAAGGAAGAGCGCATGACCACTCATACTTTCAAACCCGACATGCCACCACCGAGCAGCAGCATCGGTATCGTGGCGTGGATGCGGGCGCACATGTTCTCCAGCTGGATCAACACCCTGCTGACGCTGTTCGCGTTCTATCTGATTTACCTGATCGTTCCCCCTATCTTGAGCTGGGCGATTCTCGACGCCAACTGGGTCGGTACCACCCGCGCCGATTGCACCAAGGAGGGCGCCTGCTGGGTGTTCATCCAGCAGCGCTTCGGTCAGTTCATGTATGGCTACTACCCGACGGACTTGCGCTGGCGCGTGGACCTGACCGTGTGGCTGGCGGTGATTGGCGTGGCACCGTTGTTCATCGCACGGGTTCCACGCAAGGCAGTTTACGGCCTGAGCTTTCTGGTGCTCTATCCGATCATTGCCTACTTTCTGCTGCACGGTGGCTTATTCGGTCTGAGCACCGTGGCGAGCAGCCAGTGGGGCGGCCTGATGCTGACCCTGGTAATTGCTACCGTCGGTATCGTCGGCGCACTGCCGCTGGGTATCGTTCTGGCCTTGGGCCGTCGTTCGAACATGCCGGCGATTCGTGTGGTCTGCGTGACCTTCATCGAATTCTGGCGCGGCGTGCCGTTGATCACGGTACTGTTCATGTCTTCGGTGATGTTGCCGTTGTTCCTGCCTGAAGGCATGAACTTCGACAAACTGCTGCGGGCGCTGATCGGCGTGATCCTGTTCCAGTCGGCCTACATCGCTGAAGTGGTGCGTGGCGGTCTGCAAGCGATCCCCAAAGGTCAGTACGAAGCGGCGGCAGCGATGGGCCTCGGTTACTGGCGCAGCATGGGCCTGGTGATTCTGCCGCAAGCCCTGAAGCTGGTGATCCCTGGCATCGTCAACACCTTCATTGCGCTGTTCAAGGACACGAGCCTGGTGATCATCATCGGCCTGTTCGACCTGCTCAACAGCGTCAAGCAAGCCGCCGCCGACCCGAAATGGCTGGGCATGGCCACTGAAGGCTATGTGTTCGCGGCCCTGGTGTTCTGGATTTTCTGTTTTGGTATGTCCCGCTATTCCATGCATTTGGAACGCAAGCTGGACACTGGCCACAAGCGCTAAAGCAGTACCTAATTTAGGAAGTTCTCTGATGAGCGAAGCAATCAAAAAGACAGTGAGCCCCGAAGGCATTATTCAGATGCAGGGCGTGAACAAGTGGTACGGCCAGTTCCACGTGTTGAAAGACATCAACCTGAACGTCAAGCAAGGCGAGCGTATCGTTTTGTGCGGCCCGTCGGGTTCCGGCAAATCCACCACCATCCGTTGCCTCAACCGTCTGGAAGAGCACCAGCAGGGCCGCATCGTGGTCGATGGCGTGGAACTGACCAACGACCTCAAGCAGATCGAAGCGATCCGCCGTGAAGTCGGCATGGTGTTCCAGCACTTCAACCTGTTCCCGCACCTGACCATCCTGCAGAACTGCACCCTGGCGCCGATGTGGGTACGCAAGATGCCCAAGCGCAAGGCCGAAGAAATCGCCATGCATTACCTGGAACGCGTACGCATTCCGGAGCAGGCGAACAAATACCCGGGGCAACTGTCGGGCGGTCAGCAACAGCGTGTGGCCATTGCCCGTGCCCTGTGCATGAAACCGAAAATCATGCTGTTCGACGAACCGACTTCGGCACTCGACCCAGAGATGGTGAAAGAGGTTCTGGACACCATGATCGGCCTGGCCGAAGACGGCATGACCATGCTCTGCGTGACCCACGAAATGGGCTTCGCCCGTACCGTGGCCAACCGCGTGATCTTCATGGACAAGGGTGAGATCGTCGAACAGGCTGCGCCGAATGACTTCTTCGACAACCCGCAGAACGAGCGTACGAAGCTGTTCTTGAGCCAGATTCTGCATTGATTGGCGCCAGGCAGTGAAATAAACCCGGACTATGTTCCGGGTTTATTTTTGTCTGGGTTATTGCGTCAGGACGGTTTCTTGTTCTGGATAACGTGTCGCCAACAGCTGCTTTAAATCGGCGCCCTCGCTGAGCGCGTGCACCTCGGCCATCAGGTGTGGGTGACGGTCAAGCAAGCGCATCAGCGTAAACAGCGGCTGAGGCGGGGCTAACTCGCCGCGCTCATAGCGGGAAAAAGCATTGTGCCCACCACCGGAGAGTAGCTTCACCGCTTCTTTCTGTGTGAGGTGCAATTTGCGGCGGATACGTTTTATCTCGGACCCCATGATTTGAAAGCAGTCTTCCAGCAGCTTGTCGCCTGTATCGACATATCGCTGGGCGCTGTCTGTGGTGTCATCGAAGATGATTTCACCGCACACCTTGCACTCCCACCCAGCAAGATCAGGCACCAGTCGCGACATTTGTTTGTAATTGACGGTGAGACTGCGATCGACGAAGTGATGCATGCCGTCGTGGGCGCCACAGCTCATGCATTGCCGTATGTTCATTGGTTTTTCTCCTTAAAGGAGATCACTGGGGCGCCACCGCCAGGGCAGTAGGTCACTTTAATGTAAATCTCCTGATCATTAAGTTGCGTGTGGTAGACGTCCTGCCAGGTTCGGTGATCCAAATAAGTGGTCATGGATTTGTAGAGCATCCTTCTCTCCAATGCATAAATGACCTTTTGCATGCTCTGGTAAGTGAGTCCCATGCTCCGGCCTGTCTCCAACGCTTTGTTAGTAAAAGCGTGGACCCCCATCCTGGCAACCTCCGCCTTGACCACCGCCAAGTCGTAGTGAGGTGTGTTCTTTTCCATAAGACACTTCAACTCCGAGATGAAAATTACCCTTAAAGGGTAATTTTAACAATCGAAAATCCCGCTCCGTTTCCTGCCTTCTAACCCTAGGCGGTTGTCCTTTCGGACGAAGCTGACTAGCATGTCAGAAAATTCATCCTATGATTGGATGAAAGGGCGAATTCCATGTCAGACATTTCTCCATTAATTAAACGATCCTTGGTCGATCAGGCCCTGGACCAGTTACGCCTGCGCATCAATCAAGGTGTCTGGACGGTCGGCCAGCGCTTGCCCACCGAGCCGGAACTGGCGACTGAGCTGGGCATCAGCCGCAACACCGTGCGTGAAGCCATGCGTGTGTTGGCGTTTTCCGGGTTGATCGAGATTCGTCAGGGCGACGGCAGTTATCTGCGAGCGGTGGTCGATCCGCTGGACACCCTGAAGGCGCTGTCCCGTTGCTCTCAGGAACAGGCTCGGGAAACCCGGCACATTCTGGAAGTCGAAGCCATTGGTCTGGCGGCGCTACGCCGTACCGATGAAGACCTGGTGGCATTGCGCGAAGCGCTAGGCGTCAGCGGCAGTCACTACCATGGCGATCTGGACACCTACATTGCTTGCGATCTGGTGTTCCACCGTCGACTGGTGGATGCGGCGCACAACCCGACCCTCAGCGAGCTGTATCGCTACTTCTCCAGCATCGTCGGTGCGCACTTGCGTCAGACCCTGAACGTCACTCCCCGCCGCCAAGCGGTGTTCGACCTGCATATCGAACTGCTCGATGCTGTGGAACAACGCGACCCGGAGCGGGCCAAAGCCCTGACGAGGCAGTTGATCAATGAACCTTGAAACCGAGGGCGCCATGTCCAGCCAGCAGGCCAGCAACAGCAACATCACTGAGCTAAAACGCACGGCGGAGCTCGAAGAGTTGCTGATCGACGCTGAGGCCGATGATGCAGAGGTCCAGCAAAGTCATCCGATTCTGAGGCGGCCATGGCTGTTGTTGCTCGGCCTGATTCTGGTGGCGTTGAACCTGCGTCCAGCGCTGTCGAGCATGGCGCCGATGCTCAGCGAAATCTCTAAGACGCTGGGGCTATCGGCTGCCCAGGCCGGTTTGCTGACGACCTTGCCGGTACTTTGCCTCGGGTTGTTCGCGCCATTGGCGCCGGTGCTGGCGCGCCGTTTTGGTGCCGAACGGGTGGTGTTGGGGGTTCTTCTGATGCTGGCCGGCGGGATCATTTTGCGCAGTTCGTTCGGCGAGGTCGGCCTGTTCGCCGGTAGCGTGCTGGCCGGCGCCAGCATCGGGGTGATCGGCGTATTGTTGCCCGGTATCGTCAAACGCGACTTCCCGAAACAGGCCGGCACCATGACCGGCGTCTACACCATGGCGCTGTGCCTGGGCGCGGCCATGGCGGCTGGCGCGACCGTGCCGTTGAGCGAACATTTCGACAAAAGCTGGGCCCTGGGTCTTGGCTTCTGGGTGGTTCCAGCGTTGGTCGCGGCGATTTTCTGGCTGCCGCAAGTCGGTCAGAAACACGGCGCGCATCACGTTGCCTATCGAGTCCGAGGCCTGTTGCGCGATCCGCTGGCCTGGCAAGTGACCTTGTACATGGGCCTGCAATCTTCTTTGGCCTACATCGTGTTCGGTTGGCTACCGTCGATCCTGATCGGGCGGGGGCTGACACCGACGCAGGCCGGTCTGGTGCTCTCGGGCTCGGTGATTGTCCAGTTGATCAGCTCGCTGGCAGCGCCATGGCTGGCGACCCGTGGCAAGGATCAGCGACTGGCGATCGTGATCGTGATGGCAATGACGCTCGGCGGTTTGTTCGGTTGCCTCTATGCACCGATCGATGGCCTGTGGGGTTGGGCGATCCTGCTGGGGTTGGGGCAGGGCGCTACGTTCAGCCTGGCCTTGACCCTGATCGTGCTGCGCTCGCGCGATGCTCATGTCGCGGCCAACCTGTCGAGCATGGCCCAAGGCTTCGGATACACCCTGGCGTCCATGGGCCCGTTCGCGGTCGGTGTGGTGCATGACTGGACCGGCGGCTGGAGCGCCTTGGGCTGGATTTTCGGCGTGATCGGCCTCGGCGCGATCATCGCCGGACTCGGTGCCGGGCGTTCGCTATACGTTCAGGTTCAAAGCGAGAAAGTCTGACACTGTCGCACTGTCGGTATTCGGGCCACGAATGCCGATAGTGTTCCGCGCATTTGTTGACTATCGTGCAGGCAATCTTTCGTAGCGCATTTTGCGCATCTATTTGCACATCCAGAGGGAGCCTGTCCATGAGTGATGCCCACAACGCCTTGATCACCCGCTTCTACCAAGCTTTCCAGCGACTGGATGCCGAAGCCATGAGCGCCTGCTACACCGACGACGTGGTGTTCAGTGATCCGGCGTTCGGCGAGCTGCGCGGGCGCGATGCCGGCGACATGTGGCGCATGCTCACCACCCGGGCCAAGGATTTCTCCCTGACCTTCGATAACGTGCGCAGCGATGAGCGCACCGGCGGTGCCCATTGGGTGGCGACGTACCTGTTCAGCCAGACCGGCAATATCGTGGTCAACGACATTCAGGCGCGTTTCGTGTTTCGCGACGGCAAAATCTGTGAGCACCACGACAGTTTTGATCTGTGGCGCTGGTCCCGTCAGGCGCTGGGCTTCAAAGGGCTGTTGTTGGGCTGGACCCCGGTGGTGAGAAACGCCGTTCGGGCCCAGGCGTTGAAGGGGCTGAAGGCATTCCAGGCCAGTCGCTGATAAGATCGCGGCTTGTTTTCTTTCAAGCCTTGATCGTCACGTGAGCACCTCGAGCGAATCTTCCGTCATTGCCGCCGAACCGTCGGTGCCCGCCAGCAAACCCTGGTTCGTCTACCTCGTTCGCGCGGCCAACGGTTCGCTCTATTGCGGGATCAGTGATGATCCGGTCCGCCGCTTCGCCACCCACCAAAGTGGCAAAGGCGCGCGCTTCTTCCTGTCCAGTCCGGCCGTGGCATTGGTCTACACCGAAGCCTGCCGCGATAAAAGCGAAGCACTGCGCCAGGAACGCTTGATCAAAAAACTCAAGAAAAGCGCCAAGGAATGTCTGGTGGCGAGCGCGGCTGCGGGCTTATCAATCTGACTGATAAGCGCCCATCAGGCAGATGGGTAGGCTGCTTGCCGATTGCGCGCTAAGCTGCGGGTTCCTTATCCGAGCGGCGGAGCCGAGCATGTCCGAGTTGATTCTGCATCATTACCCGACGTCCCCTTTCGCTGAAAAAGCCCGCTTGCTGCTGGGCTTCAAGGGGCTGTCCTGGCGTTCTGTGATGATCTCGCCGGTGATGCCCAAACCCGATCTGACGGCCCTGACCGGCGGCTACCGCAAGACGCCGGTCTTGCAGATCGGTGCTGATGTCTATTGCGACACCGCGTTGATCGCTCGTCGTCTGGAGCAGGAAAAGGCTTCACCGGCGTTTTTCCCGGAAGGCCAGGAAATGGTCACGGCGACCTTCGCAGCGTGGGCCGATTCGGTGGTGTTCCAGCATGCGGTCAGCCTGGTGTTCCAGCCAGAGTCGGTGGCGGTGCGCTTCGGCAAATTATCGCCGGAAGCGATCAAGGCATTCCTGGCCGATCGCGTCGGCTTGTTCAGCGGTGGCAGCGCCATACGGCCGTCTGCCGAACAGGCTCGGCATCAATGGCCAACGATCATGGCGCGTCTGGAGCAGCAGCTTCAGCGCGAACAAGGGGACTTCCTGTTCGGCGAGCCGTCGATTGCCGACTTCGCCCTGGCTCACTCGCTGTGGTTCCTCAAGGCGACGCACGTGACGTCACCGTTGGTGGAGGCTTATCCGGCCGTTTCGGCATGGTTTGGCCGTGTGATGGGCTTTGGTCATGGCGCGTTCAGCGAGATGACGGCCGAGCAAGCGCTAGAGATTGCCCGCAATGCCACACCGGCCGCGTTACCAGATGAGCAGTTTGATGAGCCGAACGGATTCGAGGTCGGCCAGCAGGTGGTGATTGCAGCGACCGATTACGGGGTTGATCCGGTGGCGGGTGAGTTGCTGTTTGCGGGCAGCGAAGAATTGATTCTGCGTCGTGAAGACAAACGGGCCGGCGTCGTGCATGTGCACTTTCCGCGGTTCGGGTTTCGCATCGACGCGCAGTAACCTGACATCGCGGATGATTGGGTTTGTTTCGACCTGTGGCGAGGGAGCTTGCTCCCGCTGGGCTGCGTAGCAGGCCCAACTATCTTGTGAGCGCTGCGCACTCAAGCGGGAGCAAGCTCCCTCGCCACAAGGATTGTGTGAAGCTGATGGTTATTTCAACGCAGCGAGAACCTGGTCCGGGTCATACCCGCGGATCAACGTTCCATTCACATCGATCAACGGAATCCCGCGTCCCCCCAGCGCCTCATAAGCTTTGCGCGCCACGGCATCCTTCTCGATATCGAACTCCTTGTACGGAATGCCCTTCTGGTCGAGAAAGCGCCGGGTCAGCTTGCAGTAGCCGCACCAATCGGTGGCATAGAGCACGACGTTGGCCTTGGCCTGGGTCTGCTCGGACACCACTTGGGAGGGGTGAAGCACCCGCTCGATCTTTCCCCAGTTCTGGTAAACAACGACCACCAGCAGGATCAGCAGGCATTTCTTCAACACGCCGCCGAGCATCAGTTGCGTCGCTTGAGCTGGTCGGTCAATTGGGTCGGCAGGCCCTTGATGATCAGCGTGCCGGCTTCTTCGTCATATTCGATCTTCGAGCCGAGCAGGTGCGCTTCGAAGCTGATGGACAAGCCCTCGGCGCGGCCGGTGAAGCGGCGGAACTGGTTCAGGGTGCGCTTATCCGCCGGAATCTCGGGAGACAGGCCGTAATCCTTGTTGCGGATGTGATCGTAGAACGCCTTCGGGCGTTCTTCGTCGATCAGCTCCGAGAGTTCTTCCAGGCCCATCGGTTCGCCGAGTTTGGCCTGACTGCTGGCGTAATCCACCAGGGTCTTGGTCTTTTCGCGGGCAGACTCTTCCGGCAGGTCTTCGCTTTCGACGAAGTCACTGAAGGCCTTGAGCAGGGTGCGGGTTTCGCCGGGGCCGTCGACGCCTTCCTGGCAGCCGATGAAGTCGCGGAAGTACTCCGAAACCTTCTTGCCGTTCTTGCCTTTGATGAACGAGATGTATTGCTTGGACTGCTTGTTATTCTGCCACTCGGAGACGTTGATCCGCGCTGCCAGGTGCAGTTGGCCCAGATCCAGGTGCCGGGACGGGGTCACGTCCAGTTGATCGGTCACGGCCACGCCTTCGCTGTGGTGCAGCAGGGCGATGGCCAGGTAATCGGTCATGCCTTGCTGGTAATGCGCGAACAGCACATGACCACCGACCGAGAGGTTGGATTCTTCCATCAGCTTTTGCAGATGTTCTACCGCAACACGGCTGAAGGCCGTGAAATCCTTACCGCCATCGAGGTACTCCTTCAGCCAGCCGCTGAACGGAAACGCGCCGGACTCTGGATGGAACAGTCCCCAGGCTTTGCCCTGTTTGGCGTTATAGCTTTCGTTCAGGTCGGCGAGCATGTTCTCGATGGCCGCGGATTCAGCCAGTTCAGAGTCGCGTGCGTGAAGAACTGCGGGTGTGCCGTCGGGTTTTTTGTCGATCAGGTGGACGATGCAATGACGGATCGGCATGGGCTTCTCGGCTGGTTGAAGAGAGGAGGGCGTGCTCCCCCGAAAAAGCGCCCAGTGTACCGCAATCTCTGGTTTTGGCGCTGTAACCACGCCGTAGCGTGTCCCCGTAGGAGCTGCCGAAGGCTGCGATCCTTTGACTTTGATTTTAAAAACAAGATCAAAAGATCGCAGCCTTCGACAGCTCCTGCGGGGAGGGTGAAGGGCAAATCCGGGGCGCGCGGCGGTCCTTATGCAGTTTTTTCCTGTTTTAGAGCAATAAAGCTGACCAAATGGCTAGCAAGAAGCGGATATTTCCCCGTCTCTGTGCTAGTTTTGCCCGGTCTTACGCGAAGTCACTGCGTTAAGCGTGCATTCAGCATTTGTCAGGTCGAACCAAACCCTGATTTCGGTATCTATAACCCCGACTCTTCGTGGTTATGCCCGAGGGTGCCAGATCCAGAAGATCGGGCTCGATGGCTGACACTGCACTCTGCAATCCATATGAATTTGATAGGGAAGGAACACTACATGGCTCTTACTAAAGACCAACTGATCGCCGACATCGCTGAAGCTATCGACGCGCCAAAAACCACCGCGCGTAACGCTCTGGACCAACTGGGCCAAATCGTTGCCGATCAGCTGGAAAACGGCGGCGAAATCACTCTGCCAGGTATCGGCAAGCTGAAAGTGACCTCGCGTCCTGCCCGCACTGGCCGTAACCCTTCGACTGGCGCAGCCATCGAAATCCCGGCCAAGAATGTTATCAAGCTGGTTGTGGCCAAAGGCCTGACCGACGCTGTTAACAAGTAAGATTTATTAAAAAAACCGTGCTCCGGAGCAATCCGGGCACGGTTTTTTTGTGCCATAAATTCTTCAAACACCACTGATCCTTGTGGGAGCGGCGGTGCGACGATTCGACTTGCCCGCGATGGCGGCGTGTCAGTCGCCTTCTTTGACGCCTGACACACTGCCTTCGCGGGCAAGCCCGCTCCCACAGGGATTTCAGCGCTCAGACATTTGGCTTGTCAGCAGTTAATCAGCTTTTACGCGCCCAACGTTCGCGCCAGACCTGCTGCTCGCTTTTAGTCTGGAACGTCCAGGCGACAAAGCGGCTCTGCTTCTGCCCTTGGGACATTTCCACGACCTGGCTTTCCAGTACGCCGGCCTTTTTCAGCGCCGTCTGGATCGCCGGCAGGTTTGAGGCTTTTGAGACCAGGGTGCTGAACCAAAGCACTTTGTGTTGAAAGTGCGCGCTCTCGGCGATCAGTTGCGTTACAAACCGTGCTTCGCCACCTTCACACCACAGTTCGGCCGATTGACCGCCAAAGTTCAGTACCGGCAGTTTGCGTTTTGGGTCGGCGCGACCCAGCGCGCGCCATTTACGCTCGCTGCCCTTGGTTGCCTCGTCCATCGAGGCGTGGAACGGCGGGTTGCACATGGTCAGGTCAAAGCGTTCGCCGGGCTCGAGCAGGCCCAGCAGAATGTGCTTGGGGTTGCTTTGCTGGCGTAGCTGGATGGCTTTGTTCAACCCGTTGGACTGCACGATGGCTTTGGCGGAGGCCACCGCCGTCGGGTCGATTTCCGAGCCGAGGAAGTGCCAGCGATAGTCGCTGTAGCCGATCAGCGGATAGACGCAGTTGGCGCCCATGCCGATATCGAGCACCTTGACCGGCGCGCCGCGAGGGATTTCGCCGTCGTTGACGCTGGCCAGCAAGTCGGCCAGGAAGTGAACGTAGTCGGCCCGGCCCGGAACCGGCGGGCACAGGTAATCGGCCGGGATGTCCCAATGGGCGATGCCGTAGAACGACTTGAGCAGCGCCCGGTTGAACACCCGAACCGCATCCGGGCTGGCGAAGTCGATGCTTTCCTTGCCGTACGGGTTGATGATCACGAACTTCGCCAGTTCCGGCGTGCTCTTGATCAGCGCCGGGAAGTCGTAACGACCCTGGTGGCGATTGCGCGGATGCAGGCTAGCCTTCTCGCGGGGCTCCATGGCTTTGGCCGGGGTCGCGGATTCAGGCTTTTTACGCGCAGGTTTGGGTGTGCGGGGGGCGTTCATGGGCGTGATCGATTCGGGTATGGCTAAAAGTGGCGGGTATTGTCCCACATCGGCTCGGTATTGATGACAAAAGTGCGGGCAACGCCGATCAAGTGTGGGAGCGGTGTTTGGGGGAAAGGGGCGGACATGAAAAAGGGAGGCCACATGGGCCTCCCTGTTTCATTGCGACGTGCCGTTACAGGCTGGCAATCCGCGCATGCTGCTCGGCCAGTTTGCCCAAAGCCTGTTCAGCTTCGGCCAGTTTGGCGCGTTCCTTCTCGATGACTTCGGCCGGGGCCTTATCAACGAAACCGGCGTTGGACAGCTTGCCGCCCACGCGCTGCACTTCGCCCTGCAGACGCAGGATTTCCTTGTCCAGACGGGCCAGTTCGGCGTCCTTGTCGATCAGACCGGCCATCGGCACCAACACTTCCATCTCGCCGACCAGTGCGGTGGCGGACAGCGGTGCTTCTTCGCCAGCAGCCAACACAGTGATCGATTCGAGGCGCGCCAGTTTCTTCAGCAGGGCTTCGTTCTCGGTGAGGCGGCGCTGATCCTCGGCGCTGACGTTTTTCAGGAACAGGTTCAGCGGCTTGCCCGGGCCGATGTTCATTTCGCCACGGATGTTGCGCGTGCCGAGCATCAGGCCCTTGAGCCATTCGATGTCGTCTTCGGCGGCCTGATCGATGCGTGCCTCAACGGCCACTGGCCACGCTTGCAGCATGATCGTCTTGCCTTCGATACCGGCCAGCGGCGCGACGCGCTGCCAGATCTCTTCGGTAATGAACGGCATGAATGGATGCGCCAGACGCA
The DNA here is from genome assembly GCF_963970905.1 of Pseudomonas sp. EL_65y_Pfl2_R96. Taxonomy (NCBI): domain Bacteria; kingdom Pseudomonadati; phylum Pseudomonadota; class Gammaproteobacteria; order Pseudomonadales; family Pseudomonadaceae; genus Pseudomonas; species Pseudomonas sp. EL_65y_Pfl2_R96. The sequence goes on from NZ_CAXAQH010000008.1 coordinate 127,355, forward strand.
GCGCGACTTCCAGCACGCGAACCAGGGTGCGACGGGTGCCGCGCTGACGTTCGACCGGCGCGTTCTCATCCCACAGCACAGGCTTGGACAGTTCCAGGTACCAGTCGCAATACTGGTTCCAGATGAACTCGTACAAGGCTTGTGCGGCCAGGTCGAAACGGAACTGATCGAGCTGACGGGTCACTTCGGCTTCAGTACGCTGCAACTGCGAGATGATCCAGCGATCCGCCAGAGACAGCTCGTAGGCTTCGCCGTTCTGGCCGCAGTCTTCACCTTTGTCCAGCACGTAGCGCGCGGCGTTCCAGATCTTGTTGCAGAAGTTGCGATAGCCTTCGACGCGGCCCATGTCGAACTTGATGTCGCGGCCGGTGGATGCCAGCGAGCAGAAGGTGAAGCGCAGGGCGTCGGTGCCGTAGCTGGCGATGCCCTCGGCGAACTCGTCGCGGGTCTGCTTCTCGATCTTTTTCGCCAGTTTCGGCTGCATCATGCCAGAGGTGCGTTTCTGCACCAGCGCTTCCAGCTCGATGCCGTCGATGATGTCCAGCGGGTCCAGGACGTTGCCCTTGGACTTGGACATCTTCTGGCCCTGGCCATCACGTACCAGACCGTGCACATAAACAGTCTTGAACGGAACCTGCGGCGTGCCGTCTTCGTTCTTCACCAAGTGCATGGTGAGCATGATCATCCGGGCAACCCAGAAGAAAATGATGTCGAAACCGGTGACCAGCACGTCGGTGGAGTGGAATTTCTTCAGGAATTCGGTCTGCTCCGGCCAGCCGAGCGTGGAGAAGGTCCACAGGCCCGAACTGAACCAGGTATCCAGAACGTCGTTGTCCTGTTGCAGCGCAACGTCGGCGCCCAAATTGTGCTTGGCACGTACTTCGGCTTCGTCGCGACCGACATAGACCTTGCCCGACTCGTCGTACCAGGCCGGAATCCGGTGGCCCCACCACAACTGACGGCTGATGCACCAATCCTGGATGTCGCGCATCCACGAGAAGTACATGTTTTCGTACTGCTTGGGCACGAACTGGATGCGGCCGTCTTCCACCGCAGCGATGGCCGGTTCGGCCAATGGCTTGGTGGAGACGTACCACTGATCGGTCAGCCACGGCTCGATGATGGTGCCGGAGCGGTCGCCTTTCGGTACTTTCAGGGCATGATCGTCGACGCTGACCAGAAGGCCGGCGGCTTCGAACGCGGCCACGATTTCCTTGCGGGCCTGGAAGCGGTTGAGGCCGACGAATTCGGCGGGCAGCGTGCCGTCGATCTGCTCGTTGACGCTGCCATCGAGGTTGAACACCTGGGCTGCCGGCAGCACGTCGGCATTTTTGTCGAAGATGTTCAGCAGTGGCAGGTTGTGGCGTTTGCCGACTTCGTAGTCGTTGAAATCGTGGGCCGGGGTGATTTTCACGCAGCCGGTGCCGAATTCAGGGTCGCAGTAATCGTCGGCGATGATCGGGATGCGACGGCCAACCAGCGGCAGTTCGACGAATTTGCCGATCAAGGCTTGGTAGCGCTCATCGTTCGGGTTAACCGCCACGGCGGAGTCGCCGAGCATGGTTTCCGGGCGAGTGGTCGCGACGATCAGGTAATCCTTGCCTTCAGCGGTTTTGGCGCCGTCGGCCAGCGGGTACTTCAGGTTCCACAGGAAACCTTTCTCGTCATGGTTTTCCACTTCGAGGTCGGAAATCGCCGTGTGCAGCTTGGTGTCCCAGTTGACCAGACGCTTGCCGCGGTAGATCAGGCCGTCTTCGTGCAGGCGCACGAACGCTTCTTTAACCGCTTCCGAGAGACCGTCGTCCATGGTGAAGCGCTCACGGCTCCAGTCCACGGACGAACCGAGGCGGCGGATCTGACGGCTGATGTTGCCGCCGGACTGATCCTTCCATTCCCAGACTTTCTCGAGGAATTTCTCGCGGCCCAGATCGTGGCGATTCTGGCCCTGGGCTTCGAGTTGGCGCTCCACCAGCATTTGCGTGGCGATACCGGCGTGGTCGGTGCCCGGCTGCCACAGGGTGTTGCGACCCTGCATGCGGCGGAAACGGATCAGGGCGTCCATGATCGCGTTGTTGAAGCCGTGACCCATGTGCAGGCTGCCGGTGACGTTCGGCGGCGGGATCATGATGGTGTAGGACTCGCCCTCGCCTTGTGGGGCGAAGTAGTTCTCGGACTCCCAGGTGTTGTACCAGGAAGTTTCAATGGCGTGCGGCTGGTAGGTCTTATCCATGCGCGGCGGGACCCTATTGGCATTTATTCAGGAAAAGCCGGGAAGTATAGCGGGGCATGGGGCGTAGGGCGAGCAGGTGTGGATCGGGCGCAGATTAATGTGTGGAATGGACCTGTGGCGAGGGAGCTTGCTCCCGCTGGGGCGCGAAGCGGCCCCAATATCTGCAAGTCGGGTGTGTCAGGTACATCCCATGCTCAGGCTTTGCGACTGCTTCGCAGCCGAGCGGGAGCAAGCTCCCTCGCCACAGAAGCCCGCTCGACTCAAGTTTATTCGTACTGGCTCAACAACCGTTCCAGCCGCGCATCCAGCCGGCGTTTGATTTCGGTTTCAATGTGCGGCGCGAAGTCGTCGATCACGTCTTGCATGATCAATTGCGCGGCGGCGCGTAGTTCGCTGTCCAGGTGCAGCAGCGCGTCGGGGCCTTTGCTGGCGGCGGGAGCCGGTTGGGCAGCAGGGGCAGGGGGCGGCGGTTCGACCTGCGGCGTATTGCCGAGGGTGTCGAACAGCATGGGAATCTGTTCCTGATCACCTTCAATGACCGTGTCGGTCAGCAAGGGCGGTTGCAGGTTGTCATCGCCGAGCAATTGGCGGATCGACTCGAGGTCATCCAGCAGATGCGCGGACTGTTGCGGCGGTTTTGGAGTGTCCATCGGAATGCTCAGAGTCGCTGTAAACGGTGATCTTGCAGAGGATAGCCCTGTTCGCGGTAGAAACGGAAACTCTCCCGCGCAGCCGCACGAATCGCCGGATCTTCCACCACCACTTCCGCCACGCGGGCGAATTGTTTGGCAAATACCGGGACTTTCAGGTCGAGATTGACCAGCAGATCCTGATGTTGACCGCAGTCATCGCCAAGACCCAGGACAATCAAACCTTCCGGCTCGCTTTCGGCGGGGCCGTGGGGCACGAAGCTTTCGCCCTTGAACGCCCACAAACGCGCATCGAGATCGTCACGCTGGGTGGCATCGCTGCAATGCAGGTAAATGCGGTGGCCCATGCGCCAGGCTTTTTCGGTGAGCTTGCAGGCGAAATCCAGCCGCGCCGAAGGATCGGCGCTGGGCAGGATATAGAAGTCGACTTTGGTCATTGCGGTTCCTGAGCCCTGAGTGGCGTCACCGGAAAGTGACGCTGCTCAAGGTCATCGGTTTCAGGCTTTGGCGCGGTCCAGCAGGTATTGGGTCAGCAGGGGAACCGGACGGCCAGTGGCGCCCTTGTCCTTGCCGCCGCTGGTCCAGGCTGTGCCGGCGATGTCCAGGTGCGCCCAGTTCAGGTTCTTGGTGAAGCGCGACAGGAAGCAGGCGGCGGTGATGGCGCCGGCTTTCGGGCCGCCAATGTTGGCGATGTCGGCGAACGGGCTGTCCAGCTGTTCTTGATATTCATCGAACAGCGGCAGTTGCCAGGCGCGGTCGTCGGCGGATTGGCCGGCGCTCAGCAGTTGGCCGATCAGCTCGTCGTTGTTGCCCAGCAGGCCCGAGGTGTGAGAGCCCAGTGCGACGACACAAGCGCCGGTCAGGGTGGCGATGTCGATCACCGCTTGCGGCTTGAAGCGTTCGGAGTAGGTCAGGGCATCGCACAGCACCAGACGACCTTCGGCGTCGGTGTTGAGGATTTCCACGGTCTGGCCGCTCATGGTGGTGACGATGTCGCCCGGACGCGCAGCGTTGCCGCTCGGCATGTTCTCGGCGCAGGCCAGGATGCACACCAGGTTGATCGGCAATTTCAGCTCAAGCACGGCACGCAGGGTGCCGAACACGCTGGCGGAGCCGCCCATGTCGTACTTCATTTCATCCATGCCGGCGCCGGGCTTGAGGCTGATGCCGCCGGTGTCGAAGGTGATGCCTTTGCCGACTAGTGCGTACGGCTTCTCGGATTTCTTGCCGCCGTTGTATTGCATGACGATCAGGCGCGGTGGCTGGGCGCTGCCCTGGCCGACGGCGTAGAACGAGCCCATGCCCAGGTCCTTGATCTTCTTCTCATCGAGGACTTCGACTTTCAGGTTCTTGAATTCTTTGCCCAGGCCCTTGGCTTGCTCGCCAAGGAACGTCGGGTGGCAGATGTTGGGCGGCAGGTTGCCCAGATTACGGGTGAAGGCCATGCCGTTGGCGATCGCGGTGGCGTGGGCCACCGCGCGTTCGACTTCAGCCTGTGCAGCCTTGATGGTCACTAGAGTGACCTTCTTCAGGGAGCGCGGGTCGGCTTTCTGGCTCTTGAACTGGTCGAAGGTGTACTCGCCGTCCACCAGGGTTTCGGCCAGCAGGCGGGTCTTGCCATAGCTGTCACGACCCTTGACCACCACTTCGTCCAGCGCCAGCACTGCATCGCTGCCACCCAGGCCTTTCAGGGTATTGAGGATGCCGGCGATGATTTTGCGGAACGGGCGATCGCCCAGTTCTTCATCCTTGCCCACGCCCACCAGCAGCACGCGTTCGGCCTTGAGGTTGGGCAGGCTGTGCAGCAACAGGCTTTGGCCGACTTTGCCGGCCAGGTCGCCGCGCTTGAGCACCGCACTGATGGCGCCGCCGCTCAGTTCGTCGAGTTGTTTGGCAACGCTGCCGAGCTTGCGGTCTTCGCGGACGGAGACCACCAGTGTGGCGGTCTTCAACGTTTCCGGGCTAACGCTTTTTACAACCAGTTCCATGTCCGGGTCCCTGAATTAATGGTCAAAGTGCGCGACGCGCAGAGGCTTGCTTATAAGTAGAAAGAAGCCGGTGCATTGCCCGCGACAAAGGCCGCAGTTTGAACCTCGCTGCCTGCGCCTGACAACCCTCGGTTGCGCGAACTTCAGTGGTTCAGGCGCCTGCTTGAGCATGCGCAGTGACAGGCGCACCCAATCACAGGATAATGCGCCATCTTTTTCGGCGGCTCTGCCCTGCGGGCCGGCTGATATGTTTGTTTGTTTGGCCGCTTAGCCTGACAACCCTGGAGTGTCTGGTTTGATTGTCTTCCGTTATCTATCCCGCGAAGTCCTGTTGACCTTGAGCGCCGTCAGCGCCGTGCTGCTGGTCATCATCATGAGCGGACGCTTTATCAAATACCTCGCCCAGGCGGCCTCAGGCCTTCTGGATCCTGGGTCGTTGTTCCTGATCATGGGGTTCCGTCTGCCGGGTTTCCTGCAGTTGATCCTGCCTTTGGGGTTGTTTCTCGGGATTTTGCTGGCCTACGGTCGTCTTTATCTTGAAAGTGAAATGACCGTGTTGTCTGCCACTGGCATGAGTCAGCAGCGTCTGTTCGCCATGACCCTTTTTCCGGCCACCCTGGTTGCGCTGGTGGTGGCATGGCTGAGCCTGAGCCTGGCGCCACAAGGTGCCAACCAGTTCCAGCTGCTGCTGAACAAGCAGGACGCGATGACTGAGTTCGATACCCTCGAACCAGGCCGCTTCCAGGCCTTGCGCGACGGCACTCGAGTGACCTACACCGAACAGCTGTCGGATGACCGCATCAATCTGGGCGGCGTGTTCATTTCGCAAAAAAATATAAATTCCGACAAAAAGGATCGCGGGATTTCCGTGCTGGTGGCCGAGAAGGGCCGTCAGGAAATTCGCCCCGACGGCAATCGGTATCTGATTCTCGACAACGGCTACCGCTACGACGGTAATCCGGGGCAGGCCGACTACCGCGCCATCAAATACGACGAGTACGGTGTATTGCTGCCCAAGCCGGAAGTCAGTGACGAAGTGACCGACCGCGATGCGATGCCCACCAGCTCCTTGCTGGGCAGTGATGACCTCCGCTCGCGTACCGAACTGCAATGGCGTCTGTCCCTGCCGTTGCTGGTCTTCATCGTGACCCTGATGGCGGTGCCGCTGTCGCGCGTCAATCCGCGTCAGGGCCGTTTCCTCAAGCTGCTGCCGGCGATTCTTCTTTATATGGCTTACCTGACCATCCTGATTGCCGCTCGCGGTGCCCTCGAGAAGGGCAAGATCCCGTCAGCATTGGGCTTGTGGTGGGTGCATGCGATCTTCCTGGCCATCGGCCTGGGCTTGCTGTACTGGGAGCCGCTGCGCTTGAAAATGGCGAGTCGCCGCAGTGCGCTGGAGGTGGCCCGTGGATAAGCTCGATCGCTACATCGGTAGCAGCGTGTTCGTCGCGATCCTGGCAGTGCTGGGGATCATCCTCGGTCTGGCCACGCTGTTTGCCTTCATCGATGAAATGAGTGAGGTCAGCGATACCTACACGCTGATGGATGTCCTGAGCTATGTGCTGTTGACCGCTCCACGCCGTCTGTACGACATGTTGCCGATGGCGGCGCTGATCGGTTGCCTGATCGGCCTCGGCAGCCTGGCCAGCCACAGCGAGCTGACCATCATGCGCGCCGCGGGCGTGTCGCTCGGGCGGATCGTCTGGGCTGTCATGAAGCCGATGCTGCTTTTGATGGCGGTGGGGCTGGTGATTGGCGAATACGTCGCGCCGGCCACGGAAGTCACCGCTCAGGCCAACCGCTCGCTGGCCCAGGGCAGTGGCGATGCGCAAAGCGCCAAGCACGGTCTGTGGCATCGCCAGGGTGACGAGTTCATTCACGTCAACTCTGTGCAACCTAATGGTTTGCTGTATGGCGTGACCCGTTATCGCTTCGACGATCAACGCCACATGTTGTCTTCGAGCTTCGCCAAACGCGCGGAATTCGACACGGATCACTGGCAGCTGACGGATGTCACGACCACGTTGTTCCATGACAAGAGCACCGAAGTGGTGACTGCCCCGGTAGAGCGCTGGGAAGTAGCCCTGAGCCCGCAGCTGCTGAGTACCGTGGTAATGGCGCCCGAGTCGTTGTCGATCAGCGGTCTGTGGAGTTATATCCACTACCTGGCTGACCAGGGGCTGAGCAACGGTCGTTACTGGCTGGCGTTTTGGGTCAAGGTGTTGCAGCCGCTGGTGACCGCTGCATTGGTGTTGATGGCGATTTCCTTCATCTTCGGTCCGCTGCGTTCGGTAACCCTTGGTCAGCGGGTCTTCACCGGCGTGCTGGTTGGCTTCACCTTCCGCATCGTCCAGGATTTGCTCGGGCCTTCGAGCCAGGTATTCGGTTTCTCGCCGCTGTTTGCGGTGCTGGTGCCGGCCGGTGTCTGCGCCCTGGCCGGGGTCTGGTTGTTGCGTCGGGCCGGTTGATCGCGGGTTTTCCCGGTCTTGCTTGTCACTCAAAACGCCCCTGTCGCAAGACCGGGGCGTTTTTGTAGGCGCCGTCTGACCTGCGAACGTGACGCTTGCGCCGTGGATCAGGTACAATTCCCGGCTATTTTTCGGCGGGCTATGCCTGCAGCCTTTTTGAGTGTTGATCCGTGAGTGATTTGAGTCATATCCGCAATTTCTCCATCATCGCCCACATTGACCATGGCAAGTCGACGCTGGCCGATCGCTTCATCCAGATGTGTGGCGGCCTTGCCGAGCGCGAAATGGAAGCCCAGGTGCTGGACTCCATGGACCTGGAACGTGAACGCGGGATCACCATCAAGGCCCACAGCGTCACCCTGTATTACAAAGCCCGCGATGGCATCAACTACCAGCTGAACTTCATTGACACCCCCGGCCACGTCGACTTCACCTATGAAGTCAGCCGGTCGCTGGCGGCCTGTGAAGGTGCGTTGCTGGTGGTCGATGCCGGTCAGGGCGTCGAGGCTCAATCGGTTGCCAACTGCTACACGGCGATCGAGCAGGGCCTGGAAGTCATGCCGGTCCTGAACAAGATCGACCTGCCGCAGGCCGATCCGGACCGTGTCAAAGAAGAAATCGAAAAAATCATCGGCATCGATGCCACCGACGCGGTCACGTGCAGTGCCAAGACCGGTCTGGGCGTCGATGAAGTGCTCGAGCGCCTGGTTCACACCATTCCCGCGCCGACGGGCAACATCGAAGACCCGCTGCAAGCGTTGATCATCGACTCCTGGTTCGACAACTACCTGGGTGTTGTTTCCCTGGTCCGCGTGCGCCACGGTCGTGTGAAGAAGGGCGACAAGATTCTGGTCAAGTCCACCGGCAAGATCCACCTGGTGGACAGCGTCGGTGTCTTCAACCCGAAACACACTGCCACCGTGGACCTGAAGGCCGGCGAAGTAGGCTTCATCATTGCCGGTATCAAAGACATTCACGGTGCGCCGGTGGGTGACACCCTGACCTTGAGCTCCACGCCGGACGTCGACGTGCTGCCAGGCTTCAAACGCATCCAGCCGCAGGTCTACGCCGGTCTGTTCCCGGTCAGCTCCGACGACTTCGAAGATTTCCGTGAAGCCCTGCAAAAGCTCACGCTGAACGACTCGTCCTTGCAGTACACCCCGGAAAGCTCCGACGCCCTGGGCTTCGGCTTCCGTTGCGGGTTCCTCGGCATGCTGCATATGGAGATCATCCAGGAGCGCCTGGAGCGCGAGTACGACCTGGACCTGATCACCACGGCGCCGACGGTAATCTTCGAGCTGCTGCTCAAGACTGGCGAAACGATCTACGTCGACAACCCGTCGAAGCTGCCGGATATTTCTTCGATCGAAGACATGCGCGAACCGATCGTGCGGGCCAATATTCTTGTGCCGCAAGAGCATTTGGGCAACGTCATTACCCTGTGCATCGAGAAGCGTGGCATTCAGCATGACATGCTGTTCCTCGGCACCCAGGTCCAGGTGACCTACGATCTGCCGATGAACGAAGTGGTCCTCGACTTCTTCGACCGCCTGAAGTCCACCAGCCGTGGCTATGCTTCGCTGGATTACCATTTCGATCGTTACCAATCGGCTAATCTGGTGAAACTGGATGTGCTGATCAACGGCGATAAGGTCGACGCCCTGGCGTTGATCGTGCACCGTGACAATGCGCATTACAAAGGTCGCCAGTTGACCGAGAAGATGAAAGAGCTGATTCCGCGGCAGATGTTCGACGTGGCAATCCAGGCCGCCATTGGCGGGCAGATTGTGGCGCGGACAACCGTCAAGGCACTCAGAAAGAACGTATTGGCCAAATGCTACGGTGGTGACGTTAGCCGTAAGCGCAAGCTGTTGGAAAAGCAAAAGGCCGGTAAAAAACGCATGAAGCAGGTCGGTAACGTGGAAATTCCACAAGAAGCCTTCCTTGCAGTGCTCAGGTTGGATAGTTAGGTCCTATGTCACTAAATTTCCCGCTGTTGCTGGTCATCGCCGTGTTCGTCTGCGGCCTGTTGGCGTTGCTCGATCTGTTGTTCCTGGCGCCACGGCGCCGGGCTGCCATCAACTCTTATCAGGGTAGCGTCAGCCAGGCTGACATGGTGGTGGTCGAGAAACTGAACAAAGAGCCGCTGCTGGTTGAATACGGCAAGTCGTTCTTCCCGGTGTTGTTCATCGTGCTGGTGCTGCGTTCGTTCCTGGTGGAGCCATTCCAGATTCCGTCCGGCTCGATGAAACCGACTCTGGACGTCGGCGACTTCATTCTGGTGAACAAGTTTTCTTACGGGATCCGCTTGCCGGTGATCGACAAGAAAGTCATCGAAGTCGGTGATCCGCAGCGCGGTGATGTGATGGTGTTCCGCTACCCGAGCGACCCGAACGTCAACTACATCAAGCGTGTGGTGGGCCTGCCGGGCGACCAGATTCGCTACACCGCTGACAAGCGCCTGTTCGTCAACGGTGAGTCGATCGCCGAACAACTGGTCGGCTCCGAGCCGGGTACGTTGGGCAGCGCCGAGCTCTACAAGGAAAAACTCGGCGTCGCCGAGCACTTGATCCGCAAGGAAATGAGCCGCTATCGCGCAACGCCGGATCATTCGTGGACCGTGCCTGCCGGGCACTACTTCATGATGGGCGACAACCGCGACAACTCGAACGACAGTCGCTACTGGGATGATCCGAGCATTCCCAAGGATCTGCTGGGCATGGTTCCCGACAAGAATATCGTCGGCAAGGCCTTCGCAGTCTGGATGAGCTGGCCGGAACCCAAACTCAGTCACCTGCCGAATTTCTCGCGGGTTGGCCTGATCAAGTAATCACACACGGCGCTGTTGAACACAGCGCCGAATGCATTTCTGGAGTCGGCACAATCGGCGGCAGAAGCATGAAAACAACGATATTCAGGACGTTATTTTTGAACACAGCGTTAATTGTCCCAAGCCTGCGCCGCATCAAAGCCCAGGCGGTGGAATCCAACCACGAACTCAGCGTGGGTAAACCGTGAGCGTCTCCTTAAGCCGTCTAGAGCGTCAGCTCGGCTACACCTTCAAGGATCAGGAGCTGATGGTCCTGGCCCTGACTCACCGCAGCTTTGCCGGGCGCAACAACGAACGCCTGGAATTCCTCGGTGATGCCATCCTCAATTTCGTCGCTGGCGAGGCGCTGTTCGATCGCTTCCCGCTGGCCCGCGAAGGCCAGTTGTCGCGTTTGCGCGCACGCCTGGTGAAAGGTGAGACCCTGGCCGTACTGGCCCGTGGTTTCGACCTGGGCGAATACCTGCGCCTGGGCTCCGGCGAATTAAAAAGCGGTGGTTTCCGTCGTGAGTCGATTCTGGCTGATGCCCTCGAGGCGCTGATCGGTGCGATCTACCTGGACGCCGGCATGGACATGGCGCGCGAGCGCGTGCTGGCCTGGCTGGCCGGAGAGTTCGAAGGCCTGACGCTGGTCGACACCAACAAAGATCCGAAAACCCGCCTGCAGGAATTCCTGCAGTCCCGTGGTTGTGAGCTGCCGCGTTACGAAGTGGTGGATATCCAGGGTGAACCACATTGCCGGACGTTCTTCGTCGAATGTGAAATCATCTTACTGAATGAAAAAAGCCGAGGTCAGGGTGTGAGTCGTCGTATTGCCGAACAGGTAGCGGCCGCCGCAGCACTGATTGCCCTGGGTGTGGAGAATGGCAATGACTGATTCAACCGCAACTCGCTGTGGCTATGTTGCCATCGTCGGCCGTCCCAACGTGGGCAAGTCCACGCTGCTGAACCACATTCTGGGTCAGAAACTGGCGATCACCTCGCGCAAGCCTCAGACCACCCGTCACAACATGCTCGGCATCAAGACCGAAGGCGCCGTTCAAGCGATTTACGTCGACACACCGGGCATGCACAAGGGCGGCGAAAAGGCCCTGAACCGTTACATGAACAAGACCGCTTCGGCGGCGTTGAAAGACGTCGATGTAGTGATCTTCGTGGTTGACCGCACCAAGTGGACCGACGAAGACCAGATGGTCCTCGAGCGCGTCCAGTATGTGACCGGCCCGCTGATCGTGGCGCTGAACAAGACCGACCGCATCGAAGACAAATCCGAGCTGATGCCGCACCTGACCTGGTTGCAGGAACAGTTGCCGAACGCGCAAATCATGCCGATCTCGGCCCAGCACGGGCACAACCTCGACACGCTGGAGCGAGTGATCGCCGAGCACCTGCCGGAAAACGATCACTTCTTCCCGGAAGACCAGATCACCGACCGCAGCAGCCGCTTCCTCGCCGCAGAACTGGTGCGCGAGAAAATCATGCGCCAGTTGGGCGCCGAGCTGCCGTACCAGATCACCGTGGAAATCGAAGAGTTCAAGCAGCAAGGCAAAACCCTGCACATTCATGCCTTGATCCTTGTCGAGCGTGACGGCCAGAAGAAAATCATCATTGGTGACAAGGGCGAGCGCATCAAGCGCATCGGCACCGAGGCGCGCAAGGACATGGAGCTGCTGTTCGACTCCAAGATCATGCTCAACCTCTGGGTCAAAGTGAAAGGCGGCTGGTCCGATGACGAGCGCGCCCTGCGTTCGCTGGGTTACGGCGACCTGTAAACCCGGTCTGCGCTGCACCGTAGAACCTTGTGGGAGCGGGCTTGCCCGCGATGAGGATGTAACATTCAGCAGAGATGTTGAATGTAAGTCCGCCATCGCGGGCAAGCCCGCTCCCACATTGGTTTTGGTTGTTTGTAGAACTGCGCTCTTTCATTGAGAACTGCGATTTCCATGTCGACCACCGCGCCAATCGCCCAACCCGCCTACGTGCTCCACTCCCGCGCCTACCGCGAAAGCAGTGCGTTGGTGGATTTCCTTACGCCGCAAGGTCGGCTGCGGGCGGTGCTACGCAGTGCGCGGGGCAAGGCCGGGACGTTGGCGCGGCCGTTCGTGCCGCTGGAAGTCGAGTTTCGGGGGCGGGGTGAACTGAAAAATGTCGGCCGCATGGAAAGCGCCGGTGTTTCCACCTGGCTCAACGGCGAGGCGCTGTTCAGCGGGCTCTATCTCAACGAATTGCTGATTCGCCTGCTGCCCGCCGAAGACCCGCATCCCGCCGTCTTCGATCACTACGCCGCGACCTTGCTCGCTCTGGCCGAAGGCCGTCCGCTGGAGCCGTTGCTGCGCTCCTTCGAATGGCGTTTGCTCGACGACCTCGGTTATGGCTTTGCCCTGAACGCCGACATCCACGGCGACCCCATCGCACCGGACGGCCTCTATCGGTTGCAAGTGGATGCAGGCCTGGAGCGGGTCTATCTGTTGCAGCCGGGCCTGTTCAATGGCGCCGAACTGTTGGCCATGGCTGACGCCGACTGGTCCGCGCCCGGTGCGCTGTCCGCCGCCAAGCGTTTGATGCGTCAGGCATTGGCCGTTCATCTGGGTGGTCGTCCTCTAGTCAGTCGCGAGTTGTTTCGAAAGCCGTAGTCTCCCCGTATGCTGTGCACCGAATCTTTAAACTCAGGAGCGCTTCCGTGACCACCAGCAATCGCATTCTTCTTGGCGTGAACATCGACCACGTTGCCACCCTGCGTCAGGCCCGGGGTACTCGCTACCCGGATCCGGTCAAGGCAGCGCTGGACGCGGAAGAGGCGGGCGCTGACGGTATCACCGTGCACCTGCGCGAAGACCGTCGGCACATCCAGGAGCGCGATGTGCTGCTGCTCAAGGACGTGCTGCAAACCCGCATGAACTTCGAAATGGGCGTCACCGAAGAAATGATGGCGTTCGCCGAGCGCATCCGCCCGGCACACATTTGCCTGGTCCCGGAAACCCGTCAGGAGCTGACCACTGAAGGCGGTCTGGATGTGGCGGGGCAGGAGGCGCGGATCAAGGCGGCGGTGGATCGCCTGGCGAAGATCGGCTGTGAAGTGTCGCTGTTCATCGACGCTGACGAGCGGCAGATCGAAGCATCCCGCCGTGTCGGGGCGCCGGCCATTGAATTGCACACCGGGCGTTATGCGGACGCCGAGACGCCAACCGACGTCGCCGAAGAGCTCAAGCGCGTGGCGGATGGCGTGGCATTCGGTCTGGCCCAGGGCCTCATCGTCAACGCGGGCCACGGTCTGCACTATCACAACGTCGAAGCGGTTGCGGCGATCAAAGGCATCAACGAACTGAACATCGGCCATGCGTTGGTGGCCCATGCGTTGTTCGTCGGGTTCAAGTCGGCTGTATCGGAAATGAAGGCGCTGATTCTGGCGGCTGCGTTGAAAGGCTAGATCGGCGGCGCTGCCTTCGCGGGCAAGCCACGCTCCCACAGGTCCGAGTTGAACGACAGTTGAATATTCGACGCGGACCTGTGGGAGCGTGGCTTGCCCGCGATGGCGTCTTTGAAGGCAGCAAAGACTTAAAGCGGCGGGGTTTCCTGGCTTGGCTTGGTCTTGTCGACCCCCGGCACGTGCAGGTTGCCTTCAGCGACCTGATTGCCTTCAAGCTGCGGCTGCGTGACCCACGTCAGGATGTCGTAGTAGCGACGGATGTTCGCCACGAAATGCACCGGCTCGCCGCCACGGGCGTAGCCATAACGGGTTTTGCTGAACCACTTTTTCTCGGACAGACGCGGCAGGATCTTCTTCACGTCCAGCCACTTGTCCGGGTTCAGTCCTTCCTTGGCCGCCAGTTTGCGCGCGTCATCCAGATGACCGCTGCCGACGTTGTAGGCCGCCAGTGCAAACCATGTGCGATCTGGCTCCTGGATCGACTCATCCAACTGATCCTTCATGTAGGCGAGGTACTTGGCGCCACCCATGATGCTTTGTTTAGGGTCCAGTCGGTTGGAGACGCCCATGGCCTGCGCCGTGTTCTGGGTCAGCATCATCAGGCCGCGCACGCCGGTCTTCGACGTGACGGCCGCTTGCCACAGCGACTCCTGATAACCGATCGCCGCCAGCAGGCGCCAGTCGACTTTCTCTTTCTTGGCGTACGCCTTGAAATGCTGTTCGTATTTAGGCAAGCGTTGCTGCAAGTGTTGGGCGAAGGTGGTGGCGCCCATGTAGCCCAGTACGTCGACGTGCCCGTAATAGCGGTCTTTGAGACGTTGCAAGGTGCCGTTTTTCTTCACCTTGTCGAGGTAGGCATTGATCTCGTTGAGCAAGCTGTTGTCGTCGCCAGCGGCCACCGCCCAGCTCTGGTTGCTGGCATCACCGAGGTCGAAGGCCACTTGTATGTTGGGGAAGTAGACCTGGTTCATCGCGACTTCATTTGAATCGACCAGGGTCAGATCGATCTGACCTTCGTCCACCATCCGCAACAGGTCGACGACTTCAACCGCGTCGGACTCTTCGTATTCGATACCGGGAAGTTTCTTTTTCAGCTCCGCCAATTGCTCGGCGTGGGTGCTGCCCTTGAGCACCATGATCTTCTTGCCCACCAGATCCTTCTCGTCTGTCGGCCGCGATTGGCCGTTGCGATAGATGATCTGCGGAGTGACCTCGAGATAGGAGTGGGAAAACCGCACCTGTTTTTTGCGTTCCTCGCTGCTGACCAGGCCGGCAGCCGCCAGCACCGGGCCATTCGGCTTGCCCACCTGATTGAACAGGTCGTCGAGGTTGTCGGCGGTTTCGATCTTGAGTTCGACCCCCAGATCGTCGGCGAAGCGCTTCACCAGCTCGTATTCGAAGCCGGTTTCACCGTTGCGATCCTGAAAGTAGGTGGCGGGACTGTTACGGGTAACCACCCGCAGCACGCCATCCTCCTTTACGCGCTCCAGCGTGTTGGGTTTATCAACACAGCCACTGAGCATCAGGAAGAGTCCGGTTGCGATCAGCCATTTGGCGTACCGCGGACGCAAAGCCGTTGGGGAAAACATTTGCGCAGTATACGCAAAGGACCACGAGCGCCATATATCGACAGCGAAGGGCTTGTCTGCTAGAGAGTCTAAAACCCGCTTGGAGCCCACAGGAATGGCCCCGGACCGCATTTTGTGGCTGAAAAAATAACCCTCGGCGCGCCCCTGCTCAAGGCCCGAATACCCGGCCCGACGTTCGGGTACAGCCGCGTGTACCGTTTCGGGTGATGTCGCGGGCGGTTTAGGCTAGAATGCACGGCCTCAAAGCACACCCCTTCCCGAGGCTGTCCCGAAGATGTTGATCCTGCGCGGCGCTCCTGCCCTTTCTGCCTTTCGCCACAGCAAACTCCTTGAGCAACTGAGCCAGAAGGTTCCAGCTGTCAGCGGCTTGTATGCTGAATTCGCTCACTTCGCCGAAGTTGCCGGCGTCCTGACCGGCGACGAACAGCAGGTGCTCGCGCGCCTTCTGAAGTACGGTCCTAGCGTTCCGGTACAAGAGCCCACCGGTCGTCTGTTCCTGGTGTTGCCGCGTTTCGGCACCATCTCGCCGTGGTCCAGTAAAGCCAGCGACATCGCTCGCAACTGCGGCCTGACCAAGATCCAGCGCCTGGAGCGCGGTATCGCGTTCTACGTCGCCGGCCAGTTCAGCGATGCCGAAGCGCAGCTGATCGCAGGCGCCTTGCATGACCGCATGACCCAGATCGTATTGGACAACCTTGAACAAGCCGCCGGCCTGTTCAGCCACGCCGAGCCAAAACCGCTGACCGCGATCGACGTGCTGGGCGGCGGCCGCGCCGCGCTGGAAAAAGCCAACACCGAGCTGGGCCTGGCCCTGGCCGAAGACGAAATCGACTACCTGGTCAACGCCTTCGTTGGTTTGAAGCGCAACCCGCACGACATCGAACTGATGATGTTCGCCCAGGCCAACTCCGAGCATTGCCGTCACAAGATCTTCAACGCCAGTTGGGACATCGACGGTCAGAGCCAGGAAAAAAGCCTGTTTGGCATGATCAAGAACACCTACCAGATGCACAGCGAAGGTGTTTTGTCGGCTTATAAGGACAACGCCTCGGTCATCGTCGGCTCCGTCGCCGGCCGTTTCTTCCCGGACCCTGAAACCCGCCAGTACGGCGCGGTGCAGGAGCCGGTGCACATCCTGATGAAAGTTGAAACTCACAACCACCCGACCGCGATTGCCCCGTTCCCGGGCGCATCCACCGGTTCCGGTGGCGAGATTCGCGACGAAGGCGCCACCGGACGCGGCGCCAAGCCAAAGGCTGGCCTGACCGGTTTCACCGTGTCGAACCTGCAGATCCCGGGCTTCGAACAGCCGTGGGAAGTGCCGTACGGCAAACCCGAGCGCATCGTTACCGCGCTGGACATCATGATCGAAGGTCCGTTGGGCGGCGCTGCATTCAACAATGAATTCGGTCGTCCGGCGCTGACCGGCTACTTCCGTACGTTCGAACAGTCGATTACCACGCCTCATGGCGACGAAGTTCGCGGTTACCACAAGCCGATCATGCTGGCCGGCGGTATGGGCAACATCCGTGAAGAACACGTCCAGAAAGGCGAAATCGTCGTGGGCTCCAAGCTGATCGTGCTCGGCGGCCCGGCGATGCTGATCGGTCTGGGCGGCGGTGCTGCCTCTTCCATGGCCACCGGCACCAGCTCGGCGGACCTGGACTTCGCTTCCGTACAACGTGAAAACCCGGAAATGGAACGCCGCTGCCAGGAAGTCATCGACCGTTGCTGGCAGTTGGGTGAGCACAACCCGATCAGCTTCATCCACGACGTCGGCGCGGGCGGTCTGTCCAACGCCTTCCCGGAACTGGTCAACGATGGCGACCGTGGTGGCCGTTTCGAACTGCGCAACATTCCAAACGACGAGCCGGGCATGGCCCCGCACGAAATCTGGAGTAACGAATCCCAGGAGCGCTACGTTCTGGCGGTGGGGCCTGCGGACTTCGAACGCTTCCAGGCGATCTGCGAACGTGAGCGTTGCCCGTTTGCCGTGGTCGGCGAAGCCACTGCCGAGCCGCAACTGACCGTGACCGACAGCCACTTCGGCAACAGCCCGGTGGACATGCCGCTGGAAGTGCTGCTGGGTAAAGCCCCGCGCATGCACCGTTCGGTGGTTCGTGAAAACGAGCTAGGCGACGATTTCGATCCGTCGACCCTCGACATCGCCAACTGCGTCGAGCGCGTCCTGCATCACCCGGCCGTGGCCAGCAAGAGCTTCCTGATCACCATCGGCGACCGTACCATCACCGGCCTCGTGGCCCGTGATCAGATGGTCGGCCCTTGGCAGGTTCCGGTGGCCGACGTTGCCGTCACTGCGACCAGCTTCGACGTCTACACCGGTGAAGCCATGGCGATGGGCGAGCGCACTCCGCTGGCCCTGCTGGACGCTCCGGCGTCGGGCCGCATGGCCATCGGCGAAACCCTGACCAACATCGCGGCTTCGCGCATCGCCAAGATCTCCGACATCAAACTGTCGGCGAACTGGATGTCTGCCGCCGGTCACCCGGGTGAAGACGCGCGTCTGTACGACACCGTGAAAGCGGTCGGCATGGAGCTGTGCCCTGAGCTGGGTATTACCATTCCGGTGGGCAAGGATTCCATGTCCATGGCCACCCGCTGGAACGACGAAGGTGTCGATAAGGCGGTAACTTCGCCGATGTCGCTGATCGTGACCGGTTTCGCGCCAGTGGCTGACATCCGTCAGACCCTGACCCCGCAACTGCGCATGGACAAGGGCACCACCGACCTGATCCTGATCGACCTCGGTCGTGGTCAGAACCGCATGGGTGCCTCGATCCTCGCTCAGGTTCACGGCAAGCTCGGCAAACAGGCACCGGACGTCGATGACGCCGAAGACCTGAAAGCCTTCTTCGCCGTGATCCAGGGCCTCAACGCCGACGGTCACCTGCTGGCTTACCACGACCGTTCCGACGGTGGTCTGCTGACCAGCGTGGTGGAAATGGCGTTTGCCGGCCACTGCGGTCTGAGCCTGAACCTCGACGGTCTGGCAGAAACCTCCGCCGACATCGCCGCGATCCTGTTCAACGAAGAGCTGGGCGCTGTGATCCAGGTTCGCCAGGACGCCACCGCGGACATCCTCGCGCAGTTCAGCGCCGCTGGCCTGGGCGATTGCGTGTCGGTGATCGGTCAGCCGATGAACAACGGCGAGATCAGCATCACTTTCAACGGCGATACCGTATTCGAAGGTCAACGCCGTCTGTTGCAACGTCAGTGGGCTGAAACCAGCTACCAGATCCAGCGTCTGCGTGATAACGCCGACTGCGCCGAACAAGAGTTCGACGTGCTGCTGGAAGAAGACAACCCGGGCCTGAGCGTCAAGCTCAGCTACGACGTCAACCAGGACGTTGCGGCGCCTTACATCAAGAAAGGCATCCGCCCACAGGTTGCCGTGCTGCGTGAGCAGGGCGTCAACGGTCAGGTGGAAATGGCGGCCGCGTTCGACCGCGCCGGTTTCAACGCGATCGACGTGCACATGAGCGACATTCTGGCCGGCCGCGTCGACCTGAACGAGTTCAAAGGTCTGGTGGCTTGCGGCGGTTTCTCCTACGGCGACGTACTGGGTGCCGGTGAAGGCTGGGCCAAATCCGCGCTGTTCAATAGCCGCGCTCGCGATGCCTTCCAGGGCTTCTTCGAACGCACCGACAGCTTTACCCTCGGCGTGTGCAATGGTTGCCAGATGATGTCGAACCTGCACGAGCTGATCCCGGGCAGCGAGTTCTGGCCGCACTTCGTGCGTAACCGTTCCGAGCAGTTCGAAGCCCGCGTGGCCATGGTACAGATCCAGGAGTCGAACTCGATCTTCCTGCAGGGCATGGCCGGTTCGCGCATGCCGATCGCCATCGCCCACGGTGAAGGCCATGCCGAATTCGCCAGCGAAGAAGCGTTGCTGCAAGCCGATCTGTCGGGTTGCGTGGCAATGCGTTTCGTCGACAACCACGGCAAGGTCACCGAGAAGTACCCGGCCAACCCGAACGGCTCGCCGCGCGGGATCACCGGTTTGACCAGCCGCGACGGTCGCGTGACCATCATGATGCCGCATCCGGAGCGTGTGTTCCGCGCGGTGCAGAACTCGTGGCGTTCGGAAGACTGGAACGAAGACGCACCTTGGATGCGTATGTTCCGTAACGCTCGCGTCTGGGTTAACTAAGAGCAGGTGAGCCAAGCGCCATGTACAAGCTATGCTTTTTTGTTCCGGCCAGTCATGTCGAGGTGGTCAAAAGCGCTGTGTTCGCCGCCGGTGGCGGGCGGATCGGGGCTTATGATCATTGCGCCTGGCAGGTGTTTGGCTTGGGTCAGTTTCGTCCATTGGATGGCAGTCAGCCGTTCATTGGCGAGGCTGGTCAGGTCGAGCAGATTGAGGAATGGAAGGTTGAGCTGGTGGTCAGCGATGAGTTGATTCGGGCGGTGGTGGTGGCTCTGAAAGAGAGCCATCCCTACGAAGTACCGGCATACGAGGTGTGGCGGTTGGAAGACTTCTGATTCTTCTGACTGCTGAATGAGAAACCCGCTGAAGTGATTTCAGCGGGTTTTTTGTTGTCCGGGATTTGACTGCTGTGCCTGATCTTCGATCTTTTGATCTTGGCGGCCTTCTAGCCGACCAATTTATTGCAGACTTGCTCCGTTCCACTGTGGGAGCGAGCCTGCTCGCGATGACGGTCTGTTAGTCAGTGATGTTTATTGCCAAGACAAAACAGCAGAACCTTCCCACAAAACTTTCAGGTTGTCCGTCGGAAGTGGCCTCTCTAACCTTTGGCTGTCGCTGCCAATTCAGCGACCGGGACTGCAAGCCCGAAGAATTGTTAGGCGCTTACAGGCGCCGCATCAATGAGTGATGTCGGTCGCTCCAATTTTTCAGGAGCTCCAGCGTGATCAAAGACAATCCCAATCTCCCGGAAACAGACGTAGAAGATGTGGAAACAAACATGGAAACCGACTCCGTTTCCCCCTACACCTGCCTCAATTCCCAAAAACTCCACGACGCCGCAATCCGTGCCCTCGATCACTATCTCGCGCCACCTTCCGAGAAGAAGGCCAAAGCCAACCAGCGTCCAAGCACGATTTTCGTCATCGCCCCCAACGTCGATTCCGAAACCCTGCTGGCCCATGCCTGTGAAACCCTGGCCTCGGCGGATGTCATGGCCAGTGAGTTGGCGTTCGATCTCACCGGGCCGACATGCAATCTGGCATTAGGGATTCAGTAGATGATTTCCCTGGCGGAGTTGTCGGTGAATCGGGTGCTGGATCAGGTGTGTCCGCAGGGATAACCGGGCATGAAAAAGCCCGCTGAAGATATGATTTTCAGCGGGCTTTTTGCGGTGTGTTGCCTCGAAAAGATCGCAGCTTCTACAGAGTGTTGTGTACCTATATAGGAGCTGCCACAGGCAAGCCCTCTAGCCACAAAAGCTCTTCACGATGCTGTGAATTTTGGGGTTACGGGCGGATTTCGATCATCGTGCCGTCAGACACCAAGCCCCAGACTTCGCGCATGTCCATGTTACGCATGGCGATGCAGCCGTCGGTCCAGTCCAGCGTGTGGAACAGGTCTTCAGGGTTCTCTTCGGTGTCCGGAGTGCCATGGATCATGATCATGCCGCCAGGCTCGACACCGTCGCGCCGGGCGCGGGCAGAGTCGCTGATATTAGGGTAGGAAATGTGCATCGCCAGGTTGAAACGGTCGCTGATCTTGCGCCAGTCCACCCAGTAAAAGCCTTCGGGGGTGCGTTTATCACCTTCCATCAGTTTTGGGCCGATGGGGCGTTTGCCCAGGGAAATGCGATAGGTCTTGATCGGCTTGCCGTCGTTGATCAATTGCAATTGGTGGGCGGACTTGAGAACCAGAACTTTTTCGATGACTTTGCCGTCCAGGGTTTCCGCAACGGAAGCCTGGGAGATGGCGACGAACGACAAGCAAAACAGGGCAAGCAACCAGCGCATTGAAACGATATCCCTAGAAGTGTCGCGACTATTTTAGTTATAGATGTTTTTGCAGGAGCTGCCGAAGGCTGCAATCTTTTAGCGCCTGCAAAGAGGCCGACATTGAAATCAAGTGATGACAGCCTGAACAAGCGGCGGGATCGATTCGGACCGCACGGGGTAGACCTCGGCCCGCCGGTCAGCGAAGAAGCATTCTAAAGTACGGCCCACCGTGCGGAAAGCCAGTTCGCCCCAAGGAATGTCGGCTTCTTCGAAAAGTTGCACTTCCAGGCTCTCGGGGCCGGCGGCAAAATCCAGGTCTATCAGCTCGGCGCGAAAGAATACATGCACCTGGCTGATGTGTGGCACGTCGATCAGCGTATAGATGCTCAGGTTACGTACCCGGGCACAAGCTTCTTCGGCGGTCTCGCGAATGGCGGCCTGTTCGATGGTCTCACCGTTTTCCATGAAACCGGCGGGCAGGGTCCAGTAACCGAGCCGTGGCTCGATGGCGCGACGGCACAGCAACACCTTCGAGCCCCAGGTCGGCACGCAACCGGCCACGATATTGGGGTTCTGGTAATGAATGGTATGACAGCTGTCGCAGACAAAACGCAGGCGCGAATCGCCTTCGGGAATGCGCTGGGTCACCGGGTTGCCGCATTGACTGCAAAATTTCATGCTTGGGTTCCTGAATGCTGCGCCTATCTTGGCGTGCAGCGGTGTCGGTCGGCAAGTTGTCGTTTCGCGACATGAGGCTGTTCGGGGCTTGGGCGGCCGATGCGATTGGTGCATGATGCAGGGTAAGGCACAGATCGAGAAGACTCATGCTGGACGAGCTACTGCACCGGGTAAGCAATTACACGCCGCGTACGCTGGAAACCGACCTGCGTTTCCCCGAAGCCGCGGTATTGGTGCCTATCACGCGCAGTGACGAACCGGAACTGGTCCTGACCCTTCGTGCCAGCGGGCTCTCGACCCATGGCGGCGAAGTTGCCTTCCCCGGCGGTCGACGAGACCCCGAAGACCCTGACCTGATTTTTACCGCCTTGCGCGAAGCCGAAGAAGAAATCGGCCTGCCACCGGGGCTGGTCGAAGTGATCGGCCCGCTGAGCCCACTGATCTCCCTGCACGGTATCAAGGTCACGCCCTATGTCGGCGTGATTCCGGATTTCGTCGAATACCTGGCCAACGATGCAGAGATCGCCGCAGTGTTCAGCGTGCCGCTGGAGTTCTTCCGCAAGGACCCGCGAGAGCACACTCACCGCATCGACTATCAGGGCCACAGTTGGTACGTGCCGAGCTACCGTTATGGCGAGTACAAGATCTGGGGGCTGACGGCAATCATGATTGTTGAGTTGATCAACTTGCTCTATGACGCGAAAATCAGCCTGCATCAACCACCCAAGAGTTTTATCAAAACCTGAAGCCATCGCTCGTATGGTTTGAATCCTGCTTTTCGCTAGTGAGCCTGCCTGGCCCTGAGGACAACAAGATGAAATATCGCCTGGGCGACGCCCGCGTCGACACCCATCCGCAGAGCTGGGTCGCACCCAATGCCGTGCTGGTGGGCAAGGTCAAACTGGAAGAGGGCGCCAACGTCTGGTTCAACGCCGTGTTGCGGGGCGACAACGAACTGATCCTGATCGGCAAGAACAGCAACGTGCAGGACGGCACCGTGATGCACACCGACATGGGCTACCCGCTGACCATCGGCACCGGCGTGACCATCGGCCACAACGCCATGCTCCACGGCTGTACGGTGGGTGATTACAGCCTGATCGGTATCAACGCGGTGATCCTCAACGGCGCGAAAATCGGCAAGAACTGCATCATTGGCGCCAATTCGCTGATCGGCGAGGGCAAGGAAATTCCGGATGGTTCACTGGTCATGGGTTCGCCGGGCAAGGTGGTGCGCGAGTTGACCGAGCCGCAAAAGAAGATGCTCGAAGCCAGCGCCGCCCACTATGTGCACAACTCGCAGCGTTATGCCCGCGATCTGGTCGAGCAGGAAGAATGAGCACCACTGAACGACCGGTCCCGTCGCCATGCGTGAGCATTTGTGCGCTGGATGAGGATGACATTTGCACCGGGTGTCAACGCACGGTGGAAGAAATCACCCGCTGGAGCCGGATGGACAACGCAGAGCGGCGCAAGGTGTTGGGGTTGTGTCATGAGCGGGCCAAATCGAGTGGGTTGATCTGGATGTTGCCCTCCAAATCCTGAGTCATTTGGTGCTTTTGTGGCGAGGGAGCTTGCTCCCGCCGGGCTGCGAAGCAGCCCCTAAACCGACGACGTTCTAGCTGACACACCGCGTCCGCTGATTTCAGGGCCGCTTCGCAACCCAGCGGGAGCAAGCTCCCTCGCCACAGGTTATCTGTGCGCTGAAGATGGAGTACCCTGTGCACAAAATTGACAGGTATCCCACGCCCCATGCTCTTCCTGATCGCCTACATCGGCAGCGTCGTGCTGATCAATTACGCCTTTTCCACCGCCCCGCACCTGGACATTATCTGGTCGGCCTGGGGTGGTCTGGTGTTCGTGCTGCGCGACATGGTGCAAACCCGCTTCGGCCACGGTGCGATCGCGGCGATGCTGGTGGCGCTGGTGCTGTCCTACGTCACCTCCGATCCGTCCATTGCACTCGCCAGCGCCACGGGGTTTGCGGTGTCCGAGTGTATCGACTGGCTGGTGTTCAGCATCACCCGGCGTCCGTTGCACGACCGCCTGTGGATAAGTTCGGCCCTGAGCATCCCGCTGGACACTTTCATCTTCTTCGGCATGATCGATGCGTTCACTCCGGGCGTGATCATCACTGCGCTGGGCTCGAAGTTCGCGGGCGTCACTGTGGTCTGGTTGGCCATGGCCTGGCGTCTGCGCAAACAGGCCGTCGCCAGCTGAAGCCAAACCCTCAGGTTCATGTAAAATGCCGCGCTTTCTCCCCACGGGAAGCGTGCTTCCCTCGATGATCCGCTTCTTGAGGACCTGAGATGACCCGTATCGGAACTCCATTGTCGCCAACCGCGACCCGCGTATTGCTGTGTGGCTGTGGTGAGTTGGGCAAGGAAGTGGTGATCGAGCTGCAACGCCTGGGCGTTGAAGTGATTGCCGTGGATCGCTACGCCAACGCGCCGGCCATGCAAGTCGCCCATCGCAGCCATGTGATCAACATGCTCGACGGGGCTGCCCTGCGTGCGGTGATCGAAGCCGAGAAGCCGCACTTCATCGTGCCGGAAATCGAAGCCATCGCCACCGCGACCCTGGTGGAGCTGGAGTCCGAAGGCTTCACCGTGATCCCGACCGCTCGCGCCGCACAGCTGACCATGAACCGCGAAGGCATTCGTCGTCTGGCCGCAGAAGAGCTGGACCTGCCAACGTCGCCGTACCACTTCGCCGACACCTTCGAGGATTACCGCAAGGCAGTCGAAGACCTGGGTTTCCCGTGCGTGGTCAAACCGGTCATGAGTTCCTCGGGCAAAGGCCAGAGCCTGCTGCGCAGCGTCGATGACGTGCAGAAGGCCTGGGATTACGCTCAAGAGGGTGGCCGCGCCGGTAAAGGTCGCGTGATCATCGAAGGTTTCATCGACTTTGACTACGAAATCACCCTGCTGACCGTGCGTCACGTTGGCGGCACGACGTTCTGTGCGCCTGTGGGTCACCGTCAGGAGAAGGGCGACTATCAGGAATCCTGGCAGCCACAAGCCATGAGCCCGGTTGCTCTGGCGGAATCCGAGCGCGTTGCCAAAGCCGTGACCGAAGCCTTGGGCGGCCGTGGTCTGTTTGGCGTCGAGTTGTTCATCAAGGGTGATCAAGTCTGGTTCAGCGAAGTCTCGCCGCGCCCGCATGACACCGGTCTGGTGACCCTGATTTCCCAGGACCTGTCGCAGTTTGCGCTGCACGCACGGGCGATCCTGGGCCTGCCGATTCCATTGATCCGTCAGTTCGGCCCATCGGCTTCGGCAGTGATTCTGGTGGAAGGGCAGTCGACTCAGACTGCATTCGCCAACCTGGGTGCTGCGTTGAGCGAGCCGGATACCGCGTTGCGTCTGTTCGGCAAGCCTGAGGTCAATGGCCAGCGTCGGATGGGGGTGGCGTTGGCGCGGGATGTGTCGATTGAAGCGGCTCGTGCGAAAGCGACCCGCGCTTCTCAGGCTGTTGTTGTAGAGCTCTAAACCGCGTCGCGCCATTCGCGAGCAGGCTCGCTCCCACATTGAACCGCATTCTTTCTGACAGAACGTGGTCCCCTGTGGGAGCGAGCCTACTCGCGATGGCGGCCTGTCAGGCCACCCGATTCAAATCGTTGTTACGCGTCTCCTTCAGGCACAGCACCGCTATCAAGCTCAGCACCGCCGCCCCCGACACATACCCGCCGACATAACTCAAACCGCCCATTGCCACCAGTTTCTGCGCAAAGAACGGCGCCGCCGAGGCTCCGACAATGCCGCCCAGGTTGTAGGCCGCCGATGCGCCGGTATAGCGCACGTGGGTCGGAAACAGCTCCGGCAGCAGCGCGCCCATCGGCGCAAACGTCACGCCCATCAGGAACAGTTCGATGCACAGGAACAGCGCCACGCCCCAGGTCGAGCCTTGGGTCAGCAGCGGTTCCATCAAGAATCCGGACAGAATCGCCAGCACGCCACCGATGATCAGCACCGGTTTACGCCCGAAACGATCACTGGCCCAGGCCGACAGCGGTGTTGCGGCTGCCATGAACAGCACGGCGAAGCACAGCAGGGCGAGGAAGGTTTCGCGGGTGTAACCGAGTGTCGATACGCCGTAACTCAGCGAAAACACCGTTGAGATGTAGAACAGTGCGTAGCACACCACCATCGAGCCGGCCCCCAGCAGCATTGGCGCCCAGTACTGACTGAACAGCTCGACCAGCGGGACCTTCACTCGCTCCTGGCGAGCCATGGCGTTGGCGAACACCGGGGTTTCGTGGAGCTTGAGGCGTACGTACAAGCCCACCATCACCAGCGCGGCACTGAGCAGGAACGGAATCCGCCAGCCCCACGAACGGAACTGCTCGTCGTTCAGACTCATGGCCAAGGTCAGGAACAGGCCGTTGGCCGCCAGAAACCCGATCGACGGGCCGAGTTGCGGGAACATGCCGAACCAGGCGCGCTTGCCTTTGGGCGCGTTCTCCGTGGCCAGCAATGCGGCGCCGCCCCATTCACCGCCCAACCCCAGGCCCTGGCCGAAGCGCAGCACGCAGAGCAGGATCGGCGCCCAGGCGCCAATGCTGTCGTAACCCGGCAACACGCCGATCAGCGTGGTACATACGCCCATCAGCAGCAGGGACGCGACCAGTGTCGATTTACGCCCGATGCGGTCACCGAAGTGGCCGAACAGCGCCGACCCCAGTGGCCGTGCAAGGAAGGCGATACCGAAGGTGAGGAACGCCGACAGCATTTGGGCGGTGCCGGAGGATTGCGGAAAGAACACCGGCCCGATCACCAGCGCCGCGGCAGTGGCATAAACGTAGAAGTCGTAGAACTCGATGGCAGTGCCGATGAAACTCGCAGTGGCCACGCGGGTGGCGGAGTTCGTCGGTTGGGCAGGCGTGGTGTCGCTGAACGTTGTGCTGGTCGTCATGCGGTTATCCCTGACAGTCATGTGGCCCAGTGGAGCGAATTATTATGGTCGAATACCCAGGGATGTGGGGTTAACGCAGAGTGCGGGTAGCACGGGGTATGGCGGGGCTTGGTAAGCCGCTCGATTATAGGAAGGCGGCTAATGATTCAACAAGCGGCTTGGAGGATGCGATGACTTTTGTGGCGAGGGAGCTTGCTCCCGCTCGGGCGGGTAGCGGCCGCAAACGGCTGAATACATTCTCTCAGGGTAATCGCGCTGTCTGTGATCAGGCCTGCTTCAAAGTCCAGCGGGAGCAAGGGATCGTGTCAGATTTTAGAAAGGGCAGGCACTGAGCTGGTATGCCAGATCAGCACGCGCGTGACACGATTCTCTTCCGTCTCCAGAATCTCCAGCCGATATCGGCCGATCTTCAGGCAAACCGCACTGTCCGGAATCGTCTCCAGCGCCTCGGTCACCAACCCGTTGAGGGTTTTCGGGCCGTCGCTGGGCAGGTGCCAGCCGAGGCTCTTGTTCAGCTCGCGGATGGACGCTGCACCGTCAATCACCAGTCGGCCATCGGCCTGCGGGTGGATGTGCGGGTTATCCAGGCTGTGTTGGTTTTCGAACTCACCGACGATTTCTTCAAGAATGTCTTCCAGGGTGACGATGCCCAGCACTTCGCCGTACTCGTCGACCACCATGCCCAAACGCCGTTGCTGCTTGTGGAAATTCAGCAATTGCAGCTGCAACGGGGTGCTTTCCGGCACGAAGTACGGTTCGTGACTGGCCGCCAGCAGTGCTTCCAGTGTGAGGCTTGAATCCGGCAGCAGATGACGGATCTGCCGGGTGTTGAGCACTGCTTCTACCTGGTTGATGTCGCTGTGGAATACCGGCAGGCGGGTGCGCTTGTTGTGACGCAGTTGTTCGATGATTTCTTCGAGGGAGTCGTCCAGGTTGATCCCGTCGACGTCGCTGCGTGGTACCAGAATGTCGTTGACCGTGATGTTATCCAGCGCGTGGATACCTGACAGTGGGCGATAGGCCGCATGTTCGTGATCGTCGTGGCGATCTGCCGGAGCCTCGTCTTCGCTTTGCTGTACCACGCTGACTTTGCGGGCGAACGGCCGCATCAGCAGTTGGCTGATGCCATTGAGCAGCCAGGCGGCTGGGTAGACGATTTTCAACGGTATGCCGAGCAGAGTGTTGCCCAAGGCCACGACAACATCCGGATAGCGGACGGCAAGGGTTCGCGGCAGGTAGTCGGCGAACACCAGCAACACCGCGCCGGCACCGAGGCAGGCAATCCATGGGCCGTTTTGTGCCCAGGTGAAAATCGCCAGCAAGGTGCTGATGACCACCACCAGCGCACGGCACAGGGTGTTGCAGAGGATCAGACTGTTGAGCGGGAAGCTCAGTTTGGCCACCGGTTTGTCGCTGGAGCGCGAGGCCATGCGCTGGGCCAGCAACTGCTGCTGTGCAACTTCGATGGCGGTAAACAGTCCCGACCATAAAGTCAGCAGGGCCAGCACCGCGAGCATCGGCCCTATGGGCAAGTCGTCCATTAATGCCGCCCGTCAGATATGCAGAATGTATTCGCGGACCAGCTTGCTGCCGAAATACGCCAGCATCAGCAGGCAGAAACCGGCAAGGGTCCAGCGGATGGCTTTGTGTCCGCGCCAGCCGAGGCGGTTGCGCCCCCAAAGCAGCACGCTGAATACGATCCAGGCCAGGCACGCCAGCAGGGTTTTATGTACCAGGTGCTGGGCGAACAGGTTCTCGACGAACAGCCAGCCGGAGATCAGCGACAGCGACAGCAGGCTCCAGCCGGCCCAGAGGAAACCGAACAGCAGGCTTTCCATGGTTTGCAGTGGCGGGAAGTTCTTGATCAACCCGGACGGATGCTTGTGTTTGAGCTGATGGTCCTGAACCAGCAGCAGCAAGGCCTGGAACACCGCGATGGTGAACATGCCGTAAGCGAGGATCGACAAGAGGATGTGGGCGAGGATGCCTGGCTCTTCATCAATGATCTGCACCGTGCCGGCGGGGGCGAACTGCGCCAGTAGCACGGTGGCGGCGCCTAGCGGGAACAGCAACAGAAGCAGGTTTTCCACCGGAATCCGCGAGCAGGCCAGCAGGGTCAGGGCAATAACCGCTGCGGCAATCAGGCTGGCGGCGCTGAAAAAGTCCAGGGCCAGGCCGATCGGTGTCAGCAGATAGGTAACCAGGCTGACGCTGTGGGCCAGCAAGGCCAGCACGCCGAGCGTGACCAGCAGGCGCTTGTTCGCCTTGGCGCCGGTGGCCAGACGAGTGCCCTGATAGAGAGTCGCAGCGGCATATAAGCAGGCGGCGGCGAGGGTGGTAAGCAAACTGGGTGACAAGGGGAGCATAAATCCTGTTAGGCAAGCCCGAAAGGCGCTGAGTTTGGCATAGAACCCCCACAGCACGAAAGACCATGCAACCTGACGGCGAGGTGTCCGCCAGACGCAGTCTTCGCTATAATCCGCGACCTGCCCACGCCGCAGGCTCGCCGAGCACATGTTTATTCCGGTCTGGGCCGCCATTATCCCGGTCTACACAGGGCCTGAAAGGATCGCGCAATGTTTGAAAACTTAACCGACCGTCTCTCGCAGACGCTGCGCCATGTCACCGGCAAGGCCAAGCTGACCGAGGACAACATCAAAGACACCCTGCGCGAAGTGCGCATGGCGTTGCTCGAAGCCGACGTCGCCTTGCCGGTGGTCAAAGACTTCGTCAACTCGGTCAAGGAGCGCGCTGTCGGCACCGAGGTGTCGCGCAGCCTGACGCCGGGCCAGGCCTTCGTGAAAATCGTCCAGGCCGAACTCGAAAGCCTGATGGGCGCGGCCAACGAAGACTTGAACCTGAGCGCCGTTCCTCCTGCCGTCGTGTTGATGGCAGGTTTGCAGGGTGCGGGTAAAACCACCACCGCCGGCAAGCTGGCGCGCTTCCTTAAAGAGCGCAAGAAGAAGTCGGTCATGGTCGTGTCCGCGGACGTTTACCGTCCGGCGGCGATCAAGCAGCTGGAAACCCTGGCCAACGACATCGGCGTGACGTTCTTTCCGTCCGACCTTAGCCAGAAGCCGGTCGACATCGCACAAGCGGCTATTAAAGAAGCCAAACTGAAATTCATCGACGTGGTCATCGTCGACACCGCTGGTCGCCTGCACATCGACGAAGAGATGATGGGCGAGATCAAGGCGTTGCACGCCGCGATCAACCCGGTCGAAACCCTGTTCGTGGTCGACGCCATGACCGGCCAGGACGCCGCCAACACGGCCAAGGCCTTTGGCGATGCGCTGCCGCTGACCGGTGTGATCCTGACCAAGGTCGACGGCGATGCCCGTGGCGGTGCCGCGCTGTCGGTGCGAGCCATCACCGGCAAGCCGATCAAGTTCATCGGTATGGGCGAGAAGACCGAAGCGCTCGAACCGTTCCATCCTGAGCGTATTGCTTCGCGCATCCTCGGCATGGGCGACGTGCTCAGTCTGATCGAGCAAGCCGAACAGACCCTCGACAAAGACAAGGCCGATAAACTGGCCAAGAAGCTGAAGAAGGGCAAGGGCTTCGATCTCGAAGACTTCCGTGATCAGCTGCAACAGATGAAAAACATGGGCGGCCTCGGCGGCCTCATGGACAAACTGCCGAACATCGGCGGCGTGAATCTGGCGCAGATGGGCAACGCCCAGGGCGCGGCAGAGAAGCAGTTCAAGCAGATGGAAGCCATCATCAATTCCATGACCCCGGCCGAGCGCCGCGACCCTGAGCTGATCAGCGGTTCGCGCAAGCGCCGGATCGCCATGGGTTCCGGCACTCAGGTGCAGGACATCGGTCGCTTGATCAAGCAGCACAAGCAGATGCAGAAGATGATGAAGAAATTCTCCGCGAAAGGCGGAATGGCCAAAATGATGCGCGGCATGGGCGGTATGTTGCCCGGCGGCGGCATGCCCAAGATGTAAAAGATTCGCGCCGGCAGTGATGTCGGCGCTATCCACGGCAACGTGGATTTTCCAGCAAACCCGCCATTGGCGGGAGCTGACTTGCCGTTTTAACCGACGGCTCTATAGCAAATCTGGATGGCGACCGATAGGTCGCCGGAAAAAGACATTTGCAAAAGTCCGGATATTCCTTAGAATATGCGGCCTTTCGGGCACCTATGCCCGCTGTGCCTTTAGATTTGCAGCACCGACTACAGGAACGATGTTCACATGCTAACAATCCGTCTTGCCCTTGGCGGCTCCAAAAAGCGCCCGTTTTACCACTTGACCGTAACCGACAGCCGCAACCCGCGCGACGGTTCGCACAAGGAACAGGTTGGTTTCTTCAACCCTGTTGCTCGTGGTCAAGAAGTTCGTCTGTCCGTGAACCAAGAGCGCGTAGCCTACTGGCTGAGCGTTGGTGCACAACCTTCTGAGCGCGTTGCTCAGTTGTTGAAGGAATCTGCTAAGGCTGCGGCCTGAGCAATATGAACGCGACGCCGGCTGTTGCCGATGATTTGATCGTTATTGGCAAAATTTATTCTGTTCATGGCGTTCGCGGCGAAGTGAAGGTGTATTCCTTTACTGATCCGATTAAAAACCTGTTGGACTACAAAACCTGGACGCTCAAGCGCGAAGGCAACGTAAAACAGGTCGAGCTGGTCAGCGGACGTGGGAACGACAAGTTCCTGGTCGCAAAGCTCAAGGGTCTTGATGATCGTGAAGAAGCGCGTCTTCTGGCTGGTTATGAGATCTGCGTGCCGCGCAACCTGTTCCCTGAATTGACCGACGGCGAGTACTACTGGTACCAGCTGGAAGGTCTGAAGGTCATCGATACTCACGGGCAATTGTTCGGGAAAATCGATCATCTTCTGGAAACCGGCGCCAATGATGTAGTGGTGGTCAAGCCTTGCGCTGGCAGCCTGGATGATCGCGAACGCTTGTTGCCCTATACGGAGCAATGCGTGTTGGCTGTCGACCTTGCCGCAGGCGAGATGAAGGTGGAATGGGATGCGGACTTCTAAACGTGGCTAACCTGCGCGTAGAAGTGATCAGTTTGTTTCCCGAGATGTTCTCCGCCATCAGCGAGTACGGCATCACCAGTCGGGCGGTGAAGCAGGGGCTGTTGCAGCTCACCTGTTGGAATCCGCGAGACTACACGACGGATCGACATCACACTGTGGATGATCGCCCATTTGGCGGTGGTCCGGGCATGGTGATGAAGATCAAGCCCCTGGAAGATGCTCTGGTTCAGGCCAAGGCAGCAGCCGGGGAGGCGGCGAAGGTAATTTACCTGTCCCCCCAAGGCCGTCAACTGACTCAGTCGGCGGTGCGCGAGTTGGCGAATCTGGATGCATTGATTCTGATTGCCGGCCGCTATGAAGGCATTGACGAGCGTTTTATTGATGCTCATGTCGATGAAGAGTGGTCGATTGGCGACTATGTACTGTCTGGCGGCGAGCTGCCGGCGATGGTCCTGATCGATGCGGTTACACGACTGCTGCCTGGAGCTTTAGGGCATGCGGACTCCGCCGAGGAAGATTCCTTTACGGATGGTTTGCTGGATTGCCCGCACTACACCCGACCGGAGGTGTATGCGGATCAGCGTGTTCCCGACGTATTGCTAAGTGGCAATCACGCGCACATCCGGCGTTGGCGTTTACAGCAGTCCCTTGGTCGGACCTGTGAACGACGCGCCGATCTTCTGGAAAGCCGCTCGCTTTCTGGAGAAGAGAAGAAGCTGCTCGAGGAATACATCCGCGAGCGGGACGATAGTTAACAACGTATCGATGGTAGATCCGACGATTTACCTTAGGAGCACAGCATGACTAACAAAATCATCCTTGCACTCGAAGCAGAGCAGATGACCAAAGAGATCCCTACCTTTGCCCCGGGCGACACCATTGTCGTTCAGGTGAAAGTGAAGGAAGGCGATCGTTCGCGTCTGCAAGCGTTTGAAGGCGTAGTTATCGCCAAGCGTAACCGCGGCGTAAACAGTGCTTTCACCGTTCGTAAAATCTCCAACGGTGTTGGCGTAGAGCGTACTTTCCAGACCTACAGCCCGCAAATCGACAGCATGGCCGTTAAGCGTCGCGGTGACGTACGTAAAGCCAAGCTGTACTACCTGCGTGACCTGTCCGGTAAAGCAGCTCGCATCAAGGAAAAACTGGCTTAAGTCCAGCTTCCGATGCAGAAGAGCCAGCCTGAACAGGCTGGCTCTTCAAGAAAATGCCTCGTATCGAAAGATACGGGGCATTTTTCGTTATGGCTGCATTTAATGCTGGTCATTTAAAGCGCGGAAGCTGTGGGGGCGGGCTTGCTCGCGAAGGCGGGTTGCCAGTCGATACATGTGTTGAATAACACGCTGCCTTCGCGAGCAAGCCCGCTCCCATATGGATGGGGATTTTTTTGCGCAAAAAAACGCCCCGAACAAGTCGGGGCGTTTTCTTGGGGGGGCTTGAGCGCTTAGCGCTTCAGTGAAGCTGGCAGATGCGGCTGGATCGCCGTCAGTACTGCCTTGAAGCACTTGGTGTTGCCGGCGACGACGTGGCCTTTCTCGAGGAAGTCGTGACCACCGGTGAAGTCGCTCACCAGGCCGCCAGCTTCCTGAATCAGCAGGGCGCCTGCGGCCATGTCCCATTCGGACAGGCCCGACTCCCAGAAAGCGTCGAAACGGCCGGCAGCCACGTAGGCCAGGTCCAGGCTCGCCGAGCCGGCACGGCGGATGCCAGCGGTCTGGCCAACCAGGGCGCGGAACATGCCCAGGTAGTTGTCGAGGTTGTCCATCTGGTCATCGCGGAACGGGAAGCCGGTGCCCAGCAGGGCGCCGTCCAGGCTGGTGCGGCCGCTGACGCGCAGGCGACGACCGTTCAGCTGGGCGCCGCGACCACGGCTGGCGGTGAATTCTTCCTGGCGAACCGGGTCCAGAACAACGGCGTGTTCCAGGCGGCCACGGTATTTGCAGGCGATGCTGACCGCGAAGTGAGGAATGCCCCGCAGGAAGTTGGTGGTGCCGTCCAGTGGATCGATAATCCAAAGGTATTCTTCGCCTTCGATACCGCTGCCGGCGTGCATGCCGGTTTCTTCACCCATGATCGAGTGATTTGGGTAGGCCTTGCGCAGCGCATCAATGATTTTCTGTTCGGCGGCGCGATCCACCTCGGATACGTAATCCTTGGCGTCTTTTTCGTCGACCTTGATGGTATCCAGGCGCTCGATGGAGCGGAAGATCAATTCACTGGCGCTGCGGGCGGCGCGCAGCGCGATATTCAGCATGGGCTGCATGGATGTGTCACCTAAGGTTGTTAAAGAAAGCCGGGCATTCTATCAGAAAGTTTCTACAGGTGAAGGTCGGTGTTCGCTTTCATAGCTTAACGGTAGGAGGCGCTGTAAGATTCTGCTCCCTATTAAAGTGTTCGAGAGCGCCTCCCTTGCTGCAAAACATTCGTGTCGTCCTGGTCAATACCAGCCACCCCGGAAATATCGGCGGTGCTGCGCGTGCCATGAAGAACATGGGCCTGTCGCGGCTGGTGCTGGTCGAACCGCGGTTGTTCCCGCACCACGAGGCCGATGCGCGTGCGTCCGGTGCTGGCGACATCCTTGAAAACGCGCAAGTCGTCGCCACCCTGGAAGATGCCTTGGTTGGCTGCAATCTGGTGCTCGGTACCAGCGCTCGTGACCGTCGCATTCCCTGGCCGTTGCTCGATCCCCGCGAATGCGGTGTGAGGGTGGTCGAAGAGGCGGGGCAGGGTGCCGAGATCGCGCTGGTGTTCGGTCGTGAAGACTCCGGCTTGACCAATGAAGAGCTGCAGCGATGTCATTATCACGTGCACATCCCATCAGACCCCGGGTTCAGTTCGTTGAACCTTGGGGCGGCGGTGCAGGTGTTGAGCTATGAAGTGCGTATGTCCTGGCTCGCGGCCGAGGGTCAGCCGAGCAAGGTCGAGAAGGATGAAGTGGCTTCCACCAAAAGTGGTGAGCTGGCGACCATGGATGAGCTGGAGCGATTCTATGAGCACCTGGAACAAACCCTGGTGGCCATCGAATTCCTTGATCCGGAAAAACCACGGCACTTGATGGCGCGCCTGCGCCGGTTGTACGGACGCAGCTCGGTCAGCCGGGCGGAAATGAATATATTGCGTGGCATCCTCACGGAAACCCAGAAAGCGGCCCGTGGCGAGCTTCTACAGCGGAAGGATTAATGATGTTCGAGCGTTTGCGTGAAGATATCCAGAGTGTTTTCCATCGTGATCCGGCGGCGCGTAATGCTTTCGAGGTCCTGACATGCTACCCGGGCATGCACGCCATCTGGATCCATCGTCTGTCGTCGGCGTTGTGGGGCACGGGTTGGAAATGGCTCGCGCGCCTGGTGTCGAACTTCGGTCGCTGGTTGACCGGGATCGAGATTCATCCGGGGGCCAAAGTCGGTCGTCGTTTCTTTATCGACCATGGCATGGGCATCGTTATTGGTGAGACCGCCGAGATTGGCAACGACGTCACCCTTTACCAGGGCGTGACCCTTGGCGGCACCAGTTGGAACAAGGGCAAGCGTCACCCGACTCTGGAGGATGGCGTGGTGGTCGGCGCGGGTGCCAAGGTGCTCGGCCCGTTCACGGTCGGTGCCGGGGCCAAGGTCGGTTCCAATGCAGTGGTCACCAAGGCGGTTCCGCCTGGGGCGACAGTGGTGGGGATTCCGGGGCGGATCATCGTCAAGTCCGATGATGAGCAGGATGCCAAGCGCAAGGCCATGGCCGAGAAGATCGGCTTCGATGCGTACGGCGTCGGCGAGGACATGCCGGACCCGGTGGCGCGGGCGATCGGTCAGCTGCTCGATCACTTGCAGGCGGTCGATGGTCGTCTGGAGGGGATGTGCGGCGCGCTGAAGGATCTGGGTAGCAACTATTGTGCGAAGGATCTGCCTGAGCTGCGCGAAGAAGATTTTGCCTGTGTGAAAGACAAGGATCAGAGTCAGGCCAGTTAAATCGAGCTGGCCCCTTCGCGAGCAAGCCCGCTCCCACACTTGATTTCTGTCGTGCACAAATCTGTACCCACAGACAATCCAATGTGTGGGGCTTGCTCGCGAAGAGCGATAGCGCGCAATTGCTGGCTGTTCGCGGCCAGCCTTTGCTATGATGCGCGCGCTCTTTTGCGGGTAAACCTGAGTAAAGCACTAGGTCTTATAGTTGACTTAAATACTCGGGAATTGCATACTCGCCCCATTCCGAACTCCGTGGTAATTGTCCATGCGACTGACTACAAAAGGCCGATACGCCGTGACCGCCATGCTTGACCTGGCGTTACACGCGCAGCACGGGCCGGTGTCCCTGGCCGATATCTCCGAGCGCCAAGGCATCTCCCTGTCCTACCTCGAGCAGCTATTCGCCAAATTGCGCCGTAGCAATCTGGTGTCCAGTGTTCGCGGTCCGGGCGGTGGCTACCAACTGTCCCGCGACATGCAGGGCATCCAGGTCGCCCAAGTGATCGATGCGGTCAACGAATCGGTCGATGCAACCAAATGCCAGGGCCAGGGTGATTGCCATTCCGGCGACACCTGTCTGACCCACCACTTGTGGTGCGATCTGAGCCTGCAGATTCACGAATTTCTGAGCGGTATCAGCTTGGCTGACCTTGTAACTCGCCGTGAGGTGCAAGAAGTAGCCCAGCGTCAGGACCAGCGCCGTTGCAACAGCAAGGCGCCACGCCTGGACAAGATTGAAGCGTCCGCCGTCGAATGACAGCCAAAGAGCTAGCGGCACGCCAGCCAGCCTGATTAGGAGATAGTCCATGAAATTGCCGATTTACCTTGATTACTCTGCGACCACCCCGGTTGATCCGCGTGTCGCGCAAAAGATGAGTGAATGCCTGCTGGTCGACGGAAACTTCGGTAACCCGGCGTCCCGTTCCCACGTGTTCGGCTGGAAAGCTGAAGAGTCCGTCGAGAACGCTCGCCGTCAGGTCGCTGACCTGGTTAACGCCGACCCGCGTGAAATCGTCTGGACCTCCGGTGCCACCGAATCCGACAACCTGGCAATCAAGGGTGCGGCGCATTTCTACTCCACCAAAGGCAAACACCTGATCACCACCAAGATTGAGCACAAGGCTGTCCTCGACACCATGCGCCAACTGGAGCGTGAAGGTTTCGAAGTGACTTACCTTGATCCTCGCGAAGATGGTCTGGTAACTCCGGAGATGGTCGAAGCTGCCCTGCGCGATGACACGATCCTGGTGTCGATCATGCACGTGAACAACGAAATCGGCACCATCAACGACATCGCAGCCATTGGCGAACTGACCCGCTCCAAGGGGATCCTGTTCCACGTCGACGCCGCTCAGTCCACCGGCAAGGTCGAGATCGACCTGTCGAAACTGAAAGTCGACATGATGTCGTTCTCCGCCCACAAAACCTACGGCCCTAAAGGCATCGGCGCACTGTACGTCAGCCGCAAGCCGCGTGTTCGCATCGAAGCGACCATGCATGGCGGCGGTCACGAACGTGGCATGCGTTCCGGCACCCTGGCGACTCACCAGATCGTCGGCATGGGCGAAGCGTTCCGTGTGGCCAAGGAAGACATGGCTGCCGAGAATGCACGCATCAAAGCCCTGAGCGACCGTTTCTTCAAGCAGGTCGAAGGCCTGGAAGAGCTGTACGTCAACGGCAGCATGACCGCTCGCGTGCCGCACAATCTGAACTTGAGCTTCAACTACGTTGAAGGCGAGTCGCTGATCATGGCGCTCAAGGATCTGGCGGTTTCGTCCGGTTCGGCCTGCACCTCGGCATCGCTTGAGCCTTCGTACGTCCTGCGCGCCCTGGGCCGCAACGACGAACTGGCACACAGCTCGATCCGCTTCACCTTCGGCCGTTTCACCACCGAAGAAGAAATCGACTACGCCGCGCAGAAAGTCTGCGAGGCCGTTACCAAGCTGCGCACTTTGTCGCCGCTGTGGGACATGTACAAAGATGGCGTCGACATTTCGAAAATCGAGTGGGCGGCACACTGATATTCAAGTCGCCGCAACCGGCCCTGCGAATCGACGATTTGCAGGGTTTCAAGAGCGACTCCTGATGAGTGAGGATTAAGAATCATGGCTTACAGCGAAAAGGTCATCGACCACTACGAGAACCCGCGCAACGTCGGCAAGATGGACGCGGAAGATCCTGATGTCGGCACCGGCATGGTCGGCGCACCGGCGTGCGGTGACGTGATGCGTCTGCAGATCAAGGTCAACGAGCAAGGCATCATCGAAGACGCCAAGTTCAAGACTTACGGTTGCGGTTCGGCGATCGCCTCCAGCTCCCTGGCGACCGAGTGGATGAAAGGCAAGACTCTGGATGAAGCAGAGACCATCAAGAACACTCAGCTGGCCGAAGAACTGGCCCTGCCGCCAGTGAAAATTCACTGTTCCGTACTCGCTGAAGACGCTATCAAGGCGGCCGTTCGCGACTACAAGCAGAAGAAAGGCTTGATCTGACTTTCAAGGTTTGGCGACGAGTAAGGAGTCACCGATGGCTATCAGCATGACAGAAGCGGCTGCTCAACACGTGCGACGCTCCCTCGACGGGCGCGGCAAGGGTGATGGGATTCGTCTGGGTGTTCGCACCACGGGCTGTTCCGGCCTTGCCTATGTGCTGGAGTTTGTCGATGAGGTGGGCGCGGACGATCAAGTGTTCGAAAGTCACGGCGAGAAAGTGATCATCGATCCGAAAAGCCTGGCATACCTGGACGGCACCGAGCTCGATTTCGTCAAGGAAGGGTTGAACGAAGGTTTCAAGTTCAACAATCCCAACGTACGCGGTGAATGTGGCTGCGGCGAAAGCTTCAACATCTGAGGCTGCTTGTGGGTACTCCTTGTCATTTCGCTTTATTTGAACTGAAGCCGAGCTTCCGTCTGGATCTCGATCAGTTGGCCACGCGCTATCGTGAGTTGGCGCGCGGTGTTCATCCGGACCGCTTTGCAGACGCTTCCGAGCGTGAGCAGCGGCTGGCGCTAGAGCAATCCGCAAGCCTCAACGAGGCCTACCAGACGCTCAAAAGTCCCCCCAAGCGCGCGCGTTACCTGCTCGCCCTGGGTGGTCGCGAGCTGCCGCTGGAGGTCACGGTGCATGATCCGGAGTTTCTTTTGCAGCAAATGGAGCTGCGTGAAGAGCTCGAAGACCTGCAAGACAGCGCCGACATGGCCGGTATTGCAGCATTCAAGCGCCGCCTGAAAGCAGCCCAGGATGAACTGAACGAAAGCTTCGCAGCCTGTTGGGATGATGCAGCGCAACGTGAGCGGGCCGAACGCCTGATGCGGCGCATGCAGTTCCTCGACAAGCTCACCCACGAAGTGCGCCAGTTAGAAGAGCGCCTCGACGATTAACCCAGTGCCGCTCCGGTCGCACGCCTGATATACAGATAAGTCCTGATCACGATGGCCCTACTGCAGATCGCCGAACCCGGCCAAAGTCCTCAACCGCACCAGCGTCGTCTGGCTGTGGGGATCGACTTGGGCACTACCAATTCGCTGGTCGCTGCATTGCGCAGTGGTCTTTCCGAGCCTCTGGCTGATGCGCAAGGGCGGGTTATCCTGCCGTCGGCTGTGCGCTATCACGCCGATCATGTCGAAGTCGGCGACTCGGCCAAGCTGGCCGCCGCTACCGATCCTTTGAACACTGTGCTGTCGGTCAAGCGCTTGATGGGGCGTGGTTTGTCCGACGTCAAGCAATTGGGCGATCAGCTGCCGTATCGTTTTGTCGATGGCGAGTCGCATATGCCGTTCATCGATACGGTGCAAGGCCCGAAAAGCCCGGTCGAAGTCTCCGCCGATATCCTCAAGGTGCTGCGTCAGCGTGCTGAAGCGACCTTGGGTGGCGAATTGGTCGGCGCGGTGATCACCGTTCCGGCCTATTTCGATGATGCTCAGCGTCAAGCCACCAAAGATGCGGCCAAACTGGCCGGCCTGAACGTGCTGCGCTTGCTCAATGAGCCGACCGCTGCTGCGGTGGCTTACGGTCTGGATCAACAGGCTGAAGGCCTGGTTGCCATTTATGACCTGGGCGGTGGCACCTTCGATATTTCGATTCTGCGTCTGACCGGCGGTGTATTCGAAGTGCTGGCTACCGGCGGCGACAGCGCTTTGGGTGGCGATGACTTCGATCACGCCATTGCTGGCTGGATCATCGAGAGTGCCGGTCTGTCGGCCGACCTCGATCCGGGTGCGCAACGCAATCTGTTGCAAATCGCGTGTGCAGCCAAAGAAGCCCTGACCAACTCCTCGTCCGTTGAAGTCGCGTATGGCGACTGGAAGGCCGGGCTGACCCGTGAAGCGTTCAATGCGCTGATCGAGTCGATGGTTGCTCGCAGCCTGAAAGCCTGTCGCCGCGCGGTGCGTGATTCCGGCATCGAGCTGGACGACGTGCACGCTGTGGTCATGGTCGGCGGCTCGACTCGCGTGCCCCGCGTTCGCGAAGCTGTTGCGCAAGCCTTTGGTCGCGAACCGCTGACCGAAATCGATCCGGATCAAGTGGTGGCCATTGGTGCCGCGATCCAGGCCGATACCCTGGCCGGCAACAAGCGTGACGGCGGCGAACTGCTGTTGCTCGACGTGATCCCGTTGTCCCTAGGGCTGGAAACCATGGGTGGCCTGATGGAGAAGGTGATTCCGCGCAACACCACCATCCCCGTCGCCCGGGCTCAGGACTTCACCACTTATAAAGATGGCCAGTCGGCCATGGCGATTCACGTATTGCAGGGCGAGCGTGAGTTGATCAGCGACTGCCGTTCCCTGGCGCGCTTCGAATTGCGCGGTATTCCGGCGATGGTGGCCGGTGCGGCGAAAATTCGCGTGACCTTCCAGGTCGACGCCGACGGTCTGCTCAGTGTCTCGGCCCGGGAGTTGGGTTCGGGCGTTGAGGCCAGCATCCAGGTCAAGCCGTCCTACGGCCTGACCGACGGCGAAATCGCCAAAATGCTCAAGGATTCGTTCCAGCACGCCAATGACGACAAGGTCGCCCGCGTATTGCGTGAGCAGCAGGTCGATGCCCAGCGCCTGATCGAAGCAGTGCAGGGCGCTCTCGATGTCGACGGCGAACGCCTGCTCGACGCCGAAGAGCGCATGGTCATCGAATTGCAGATGCAGGAACTGACCGAATTGATGAAAGGTACCGATGGTTACGCCATCGAGCAGCAGACCAAGCGTCTGTCGCAAGTGACCGATGCCTTTGCTGCCCGCCGCCTGGACTCGACGGTGAAAGCCGCTCTGGCGGGGCGCAATCTGAATGAAATCGAGGAATAATTGATGCCGCAGGTCATTTTTCTGCCACACGAGAAGTTTTGCCCGGAAGGCATGGTTGTGGAGGCTGAGCCAGGCATCTCCATCCTCGAATTGGCCCATGAACACCATATCGAGATGGAAAGCGCCTGTGGCGGCGTCTGTGCGTGCACCACTTGTCACTGCATCGTTCGCGAAGGTTTCGATTCGCTGGAAGAGGCTGATGAGCTGGAGGAGGACTATCTTGATAAGGCTTGGGGGCTGGAAGCTCAGTCACGCTTGGCCTGTCAGGCAAAAGTCGGGACTGAAGACCTGACCATCGAAATTCCGAAATACTCGCTCAACCATGCAGCCGAAGCGCCGCACTGATTCAAGGAGCTTTCATGAGCCTGAAATGGGTTGATGTGCTGGAAATCGCGATCCAGCTGGCTGAGTCAAAGCCGGATGTGGACCCGCGTTACGTGAACTTCGTCGATCTGCACCAATGGGTGCTGGCATTGCCGGAGTTCAGTGATGATCCAACCCGCGGTGGCGAGAAGGTGCTTGAAGCCATTCAGGCCGCCTGGATCGAAGAAGCAGACTGAGTCTGCACCGTACGCAGTTAGGCAATACCAAAGAACCCGCGTATAATTCGCGGGTTTAATTTTTCACAAATTACCGTTTCTGGAGTTACACCATGGCTGTTCAACGTACTTTCTCCATCATCAAGCCTGACGCTGTTGCAAAAAACGTTATCGGCGAGATCACCACTCGTTTCGAAAAAGCTGGCCTGCGCGTTGTAGCTTCGAAACTGAAGCAACTGTCCAAAGCTGAAGCTGAAGGCTTCTACGCTGAGCACAGCGCTCGTGGTTTCTTCAACGACCTGGTTGCTTTCATGATTTCCGGTCCGGTTGTCGTTCAGGTTCTGGAAGGCGAAAACGCTATCGCTCTGAACCGTGAGCTGATGGGCGCTACCAACCCTAAAGAAGCTGCTGCCGGCACCATCCGCGCTGACTTCGCTGATTCCATCGACGCCAACGCCGTACACGGTTCGGACTCCGAAGCCGCTGCTGCTCGCGAAATCTCGTACTTCTTCGCAGCTACTGAAGTAACCACTCGCTAAGCATTGGCTTAAGAGTGAAGGTGAATCCATGACTACATCGACTGTAAAAACCAACCTGCTGGGTCTGACCCAGCTGGAAATGGAAAAATTCTTCGACTCAATCGGGGAGAAGCGTTTCCGTGCCGGTCAGGTAATGAAATGGATTCACCACTTTGGCGTCGATGATTTCGACGCCATGACGAACGTCAGCAAGGCCTTGCGCGAAAAGCTCAAGGTTGTTGCTGAAATTCGTGGTCCGGAAGTGGTCAGCGAGGACATCTCCAGCGACGGCACCCGTAAATGGGTGGTGCGCGTGGCGTCCGGCAGCTGCGTCGAGACCGTTTACATTCCCCAGGGCAAACGCGGCACCTTGTGCGTTTCGTCCCAGGCAGGCTGTGCCCTGGATTGCAGTTTCTGCTCCACCGGCAAGCAAGGTTTCAATAGCAACCTCACTGCCGCCGAAGTCATCGGCCAGGTGTGGATTGCCAACAAATCCTTTGGCAGCGTCCCGGCAACCGTCGACCGTGCCATCACCAACGTGGTGATGATGGGCATGGGTGAGCCGCTGCTGAACTTCGACAACGTCGTGGCCGCCATGCATCTGATGATGGATGACCTGGGCTATGGCATCTCCAAGCGCCGCGTAACCTTGTCTACTTCGGGTGTGGTGCCGATGATCGATGAGCTGTCCAAGCACATCGACGTCTCCTTGGCGTTGTCCCTGCACGCGCCGAATGACGCATTGCGTAACCAATTGGTGCCGATCAACAAGAAGTATCCGCTTAAGATGCTTCTGGAGTCGTGCCAGCGCTACATGTCGTCCCTGGGCGAAAAGCGCGTATTGACCATTGAGTACACCTTGCTCAAGGACATCAACGACAAGGTCGAACACGCGGTCGAAATGATCGAGTTGCTCAAGAACATTCCGTGCAAGATCAACCTGATTCCGTTCAACCCGTTCCCGCACTCCGGTTACGAGCGTCCGAGCAACAACGCGATTCGCCGTTTCCAGGATCAGCTTCACCATGCAGGCTTCAACGTCACTGTTCGCACCACCCGCGGTGAAGACATCGATGCCGCGTGTGGCCAATTGGTAGGGCAGGTGCTGGATCGCACCCGTCGCAGCGAACGTTATATCGCCGTGCGTGAGTTGAGCGCCGAGAACGATATGCCGCAAAACGCTGTGAACAATAATTAAGAGAGGATCTCTATGTCCCTGCGCTTCGCGCTGCTTGTGCTGTTGGCCAGCCTTTGTGCTGGTTGTGTCCTGTCGGGCGATTTCAACCCGATGAAGACCAGCAAGGGCCGTGATGAAGCGCGTGCCGCCTACGTGCAGCTGGGATTGGGGTATTTGCAGCAGGGCATGACCGAGCGCGCCAAAGTCCCGTTGAAGAAGGCTCTGGAGCTGGATGACTCGGATCCTGACGCCAACGCGGCCCTGGGATTGGTGTTCCAGGCCGAGATGGAGCCGGAACTGGCCGATCAGCATTTTCGCAAGGCGCTGTCTTCCCGTCCCGCCGATGCGCGAATCCTGAATAACTACGGCAGCTTTCTGTTCGAAGAGAAACGTTACAAAGAGGCGTACGAACGCTTCGAACAGGCCGCCGCCGATACCCTGTATCCTGAGCGTTCACGGGTTTTCGAAAACCTGGGCATGACCGCATCAAAGCTTGGCCAGCGGGACCTGGCTCGCCAGCAACTGGAAAAAGCCCTGCGTTTGAATCGCCAGCAGCCACGTGCATTGTTGGAAATGGCTGAGTTGTCTTACGAAGACAGGCATTATGTGCCCGCGCGTGACTATTACGACCGTTTTAGCCTGCTCACCGAGCAAAATGCACGTAGTCTATTGCTCGGCGTTCGGCTGGCAAAAGTGTTCGAAGATCGTGACAAGGCCGCCAGTTTTGGCCTGCAATTAAAACGACTCTATCCCGGTACGCCGGAATATCAGCAATACCTGTCGGAGCAATGATGAAAGCGGCGCATCCCGAAGTTGTAGCAGCGAATCGCGTTAACCCCGGTGAGACCTTGCGCCAGGCCCGCGAAAGCAATGGCTGGTCGCTGGCCGAAGTGGCCCTCAAG
This sequence comes from Pseudomonas sp. EL_65y_Pfl2_R96, assembly GCF_963970905.1. Taxonomy (NCBI): domain Bacteria; kingdom Pseudomonadati; phylum Pseudomonadota; class Gammaproteobacteria; order Pseudomonadales; family Pseudomonadaceae; genus Pseudomonas; species Pseudomonas sp. EL_65y_Pfl2_R96. Next base: position 171,445 of record NZ_CAXAQH010000008.1, read on the forward strand.
CTCAACCTCACCGTCAATTCCCTGAGCAATCTGGAAGCCGGCGCTTTCGACAAGCTGCCTGGGCACACCTTTGCTCGTGGCTATATTCGCGCGTACGCCAAATTGCTGGGCATGGACCAGACCGTTCTGGTCCAACAGTTCGATCAATCCACCGGCACCGACTCCCAGGGCAGCAACGTCCACAGCCTGGGACGTATCGAAGAACCGGTTCGGGTTTCCCACACCATTTTGCGAGTTGTCAGCCTGCTGTTGCTGATCGCGGTGATTGGCGGTGGTTTCGTCTGGTGGCAGGATCAAACCTCATTGCGTACCAAGGACCTGGTCAGCCTGGCTCCGGAACACGTTGAAGTCGAAGGCGCCGACGGCACCACTCAGATCCATCCGCTGGACGAGCCGGAAGATCAGGCCGTCGCGCAAGGTGAGGCTGAAGGTGAAACGCCTCTAGCATTGCCGCAGGCCGAGACATCGGCAGAGGAACCAGCCAGCGCCGTAGCGAGCGCACCGGCTCCAACTCCAGCTCCAACTCCAGCTCCGGCAGCCCCGGTAGCAACACCTGCGGCTCCGGCCCACAACACTGCTCCGGTTGTCGCGACACCAGCAGCGCCAGCCCCGGCTGTTCCTGCTGTTCCTGCTGTTCCTGCTGTTCCTGCTGTACCGGCAGCGGTTGCGACTGCTCCGGTTGCGCCGACCGTTCCAGCTTCTGCTCCAGCAGCTCCGGTAGCGGGTCAAGGCCAGGTTCAACTGCAATTCACCGCCGATTGCTGGACGCAAGTGACCGACGGCACCGGCAAGGTGTTGTTGAGTGGTCTCAAGCGTAAAGGCGAAAATGTTTCCGTCAGCGGCAAACCGCCCTTTGCCGTGCGTCTGGGCTTCGCCCGTGGCGCGCAGGTCAGCTACAACGGACAGGTGGTTGATGTCGCTCCGTTCACCAGTGGCGAGACTGCTCGCCTGAAGTTGGGTCAATAAGTCATGCACGGCGAATCTCCAATCAAACGTCGCGAATCCCGCAAGATCTGGGTGGGTAACGTGCCCGTGGGCGGCGATGCGCCTATCGCTGTGCAGAGCATGACCAACAGCGACACCAATGACGTGGCCGCCACCGTGGCCCAGATCAATCGTCTGGAAGCCGCTGGCGTCGATATCGTGCGCATTTCCGTGCCGGACATGGACGCCGCCGAAGCCTTCGGCAAGATCAAGCAACTGGTCAAGGTGCCGTTGGTGGCCGACATCCACTTCGACTACAAGATCGCGCTGCGTGTGGCCGAACTGGGTGTCGATTGCCTGCGGATCAACCCGGGCAACATCGGTCGTGAAGACCGCGTGCGTGCGGTGGTCGATGCCGCCCGTGATCGCGGGATTCCGATCCGCATCGGCGTAAACGCCGGTTCCCTGGAAAAAGACCTGCAAAAGAAATACGGCGAGCCGACCCCCGCTGCGCTGGTCGAGTCCGCCCTGCGTCACGTCGAACACCTTGAGCGTCTGAACTTCCAGGACTTCAAGGTCAGCGTGAAAGCCTCCGACGTGTTCATGGCCGTCGCCGCTTACCGCTTGCTGGCCAAAGAAATCGTCCAGCCGTTGCACCTGGGTATCACCGAAGCCGGTGGTTTGCGTTCAGGTACAGTGAAATCCGCCGTGGGCCTCGGTATGCTGCTCGCCGAAGGGATTGGCGATACTATTCGCATCTCGTTGGCGGCCGACCCGGTCGAGGAAGTGAAAGTCGGCTACGACATTCTCAAATCCCTGCACCTGCGTTCCCGTGGCATCAACTTCATCGCCTGCCCGAGCTGCTCGCGGCAGAACTTCGATGTGGTCAAAACCATGAATGAGCTGGAAGGGCGTCTCGAAGACCTGCTGGTGCCGCTGGATGTTGCGGTGATCGGTTGCGTGGTCAACGGGCCGGGCGAAGCCAAGGAAGCCCATATCGGCTTGACTGGCGGCACGCCAAACCTGATTTACATCGACGGCAAGCCGTCGCAGAAACTGACGAATGACAATCTGGTGGATGAGCTCGAACGCTTGATCCGCCAGAAAGCGGCCGAAAAGGTCGAAGCTGACGCAGCTGTAATCGCTCGCGGCTGACTCTGACTAAAGAGCCGAATGAATTTAAGGATTTAAAGTGAGCAAGTCTCTGCAAGCCATTCGTGGCATGAACGACATCCTGCCCGAACAGACTCCCCTTTGGCGTCATTTCGAGGGCACCGTCTCGCGTCTGCTGGATAACTACGGTTACAAGCAGATTCGCATGCCGATCGTCGAGTTCACCGAGCTGTTCAAACGCTCCATCGGTGAAGTGACCGACATCGTCGAAAAAGAGATGTACACCTTCGACGACCGCAACGGCGATTCCCTGACCCTGCGCCCAGAAGGTACGGCGGCGTGCGTGCGTGCGGTACTCGAGCACGGCATCACCGGCGGCGGTCAGGTGCAGAAACTCTGGTACATCGGCCCGATGTTCCGTCACGAACGTCCGCAGAAAGGTCGTTATCGCCAGTTCCACCAGATCGGCTGCGAAGTCTTCAACCTTGACGGTCCGGACATCGACGCCGAGCTGATCGTGCTGACCTGGCGCCTGTGGGGCGAGCTGGGTATCCGCGATGCGGTCAAGCTCGAGCTCAACAGCCTGGGCACTGCCGAATCTCGCGCTCGTTATCGCGAAGCGCTGGTCGAATACCTGTCCGCTCGCCTGGATCAACTGGACGAAGACAGCCAGCGCCGACTGAAGACCAACCCGCTGCGGGTTCTGGACACCAAGAACGCCGACACTCAAGCGGCGCTGGTCGACGCGCCGAAAATGGCCGACTACCTCGACGAAGAGTCTCGCGTTCACTTCGAGGGCCTCAAGGCTCGTCTGGACGCCGCGGGCATTCCTTATGTGATCAACCCGAAGCTGGTTCGCGGGCTGGATTACTACAGCAAGACCGTTTTCGAATGGGTCACCGACAAGTTGGGCGCCCAGGGCACCGTGTGTGCCGGTGGTCGTTACGATGGTCTGGTGGAGCAGATGGGCGGCAAGCCGACCACGGGCGTCGGCTTCGCCATGGGCATCGAGCGTCTGGTGCTGCTGCTTGAAACCCTGGAGCAGATCCCCGAAGAGATCTCCCGTCAGGTCGATGTCTACCTCTGCGCCTTCGGTGAAGCCGCCGAGCTGGCCGGTCTGGCCCTGAGCGAGCGTGTTCGTGATCAATTGCCCAACCTGCGCCTGCAGGTCAATGCCGGCGCCGGCAGCTTCAAAAGCCAGTTCAAGAAAGCTGACAAGAGCGGCGCGCTGTACGCGCTGATCCTCGGTGACGACGAAATGGCCCAGCAAGTGGTAGGTTTCAAACCCCTGCGTGGCCAGGGCGAACAACAAAGCATTGCCTGGGATGCGCTTGCTGCACACCTGGCCACCTGCGTCGTGCAGGGTTGAAGCTGTCAAACAGCCGATTTAGCGATTAAGGAGTATTGGGGTGTCGAGTACCGAAGACGAACATCTGGCGGAGTTGAAGGACTGGTGGACACGCAACGGCAAGCCCCTGGTCACTGGCGGCCTGTTGGCGCTGGTCATCGTGTTCGGCTGGCAGGCCTTTCAGAAGTATCAGAGCAATCAGTCGCAAGGCGCCTCGATTCTCTATCAGCAATTGCTCGAAACCACGCTGACGCCTGACGGCAAGCCTGATGCTGCACGTGTTTCGGAACTGGCCGGCAAGCTCAATAGCGAATTCGGCGGCACCGCATACGCGCAATATGGCAGCCTGTTCGTGGCGAAAGTCGCGGTCGACAGCGGCAAGCTGGACGACGCAGCCAGCGAGCTGAAAGCCATTGTCGCCAAACCGGCCAACCCGGCGTTGGGCGAAATCGCCCGTCAGCGCCTGGCGCAGGTGCTGGCCGCGCAGAACAAGGTCGATGAAGCCCTGAAACTGCTCGAAGGCGATGCCGACAAGGCCTTCCTGGCCACTCGCGAAGAGCTCAAAGGCGACCTGCTGGTGCAGTTGGGTCGTACCGACGAAGCGAACGCGGCGTATCAAAAAGCCAAGGCGGCACTGTCGGATGAAGCGGCGGTCGGTGGCCTACAAATCAAGCTGGACGACCTGGCCAAAGGGGATGCGTGACGTGATCCGTTGGAAACATGCAGCATTGCTGGCTCTGGCCATTCTGGCCGCGGGTTGCAGCAGCAACAGCAAAAAAGAACTGCCACCGGCCGAGCTGACCGACTTCAAAGAAGAAGTGGTTCTGCAAAAGCAGTGGAGTCGTTCGATCGGTGACGGTCAGGGCGAAACCTACAACATGCTGGTTCCGGCGATCGATGGCGATACCATCTATGCCGCCGACGTCACCGGTGTGGTGATGGCGATGGATCGCAGCAATGGCGACGTCAAATGGAAGAAAGATCTCGAACTGCCTGTCTCCGGCGCCGTTGGCGTGGGTTATGGCCTGGTCATGATCGGCACGATCAAGGGTGAAATCGTTGCCCTGGACGCCAGTAGCGGTGAAGAGAAATGGCGCGCTCGCGTGACCAGCGAAGTTCTCGCGCCGCCGGCCACCAACGGTGATGTTGTTGTGGTTCAGACCCAGGATGACCGTCTGATCGGCCTGGACGCCGCTACCGGCAACCAGCGCTGGTTGTATGACAGCACGCCAGCGGTCCTGACCCTGCGCGGCACCAGCGCACCGATCGTCACCAACCGCCTCGCGGTGGCTGGTCTGTCGACCGGTAAAGTAGTTGCTCTGGATGTGTCCAACGGCGTGCCGGTGTGGGAACAGCGCGTAGCGATTCCACAAGGTCGTTCGGAATTGGAGCGTGTGGTCGATATCGACGGTGGCTTGCTGCTGTCCGGCGGTACGCTGTATGTCGCCAGCTACCAGGGTCGCGTTGCGGCACTGGACCTGGAAAGCGGTCGTCAGCTCTGGCAGCGTGATGCGTCCAGCTATGCCGGCGTCGCTCAGGGTTTTGGCAGCGTCTACGTGAGCCTGTCTTCGGGCACTGTTGAAGGCGTCGACGAACGTTCCACCACTGCGTTGTGGAGCAACGATTCGCTGGCCCGCCGTCAACTGTCGGCTCCGGAAGTGTTCTCCAGCTACGTTGCAGTCGGTGACCTGGAAGGTTACCTGCACCTGCTGAGTCAGGTGGACGGTCGTTTCGTCGGCCGCGAGCGCATCGACAGCGATGGCCTGCGTGCCCGTCCGCTGGTGATGGGTGACACGATTTATGTGTATGGCAACAGCGGCAAACTGGAAGCCCTGACCATCAAGTAAAGACTATGCTTGGGGTTTAACCCCCAAGCGGCCTTGTTCTGCAAGGCTCGCAGCGCTTCCAAGCGCTGCCCCGAGCACCAGCCGCTGCCTCGCAGCGGCTTTTGTATTTTCTGAAATAACGAAGTGGAGAGCCGCATGGTTCCCGTAATCGCCCTGGTGGGCCGACCGAACGTCGGCAAGTCCACCTTGTTCAACCGCCTGACCAGGACTCGCGACGCCATCGTCGGCGACTTGTCCGGTCTGACCCGTGATCGCCAATACGGTGAGGCCAAGTGGCAAGGGCGTTCCTACATTCTGGTCGACACCGGCGGTATCTCCGGTGACGAGCACGGTATGGACGAAAAAATGGCCGAGCAGTCGCTGCTGGCCATTGAAGAAGCGGATGTCGTTCTGTTCCTGGTAGATGCCAAGGCCGGTTTCACCGCGGCCGACCAGATGATCGCCGAGCACTTGCGCAAGCGTAACAAGCGTTCCTATGTGGTCGCCAACAAGGTCGACAACATCGACCCTGAAATGGCCCGCGCCGAATTCGCCCCGCTGGGCATGGGCCACGCGATCCCGATCGCCGGTGCCCACGGTCGTGGTATCACCCAGATGCTGGAAATCGCCCTGAGCGACTTCCCGAAAGACGACGAAGAACCGGAAGAAGGCGAAGAAGAAATCGTTGCCGAAGGTGAGGAAGCCAAGCGCATTCCTGGCCCAAGCGAAAAAGACGGTATCAAGATCGCCATCATCGGTCGTCCGAACGTCGGCAAGTCGACCCTGGTCAACCGCATGCTCGGTGAAGACCGGGTCATCGTGTATGACCAGCCTGGCACCACCCGCGACAGTATCTATATCCCGTTCGAGCGTAACGACGAGAAGTACACGCTGATCGACACCGCCGGTGTGCGCAAGCGCGGCAAGATCCACGAAGAAGTCGAAAAGTTCTCCGTGGTCAAAACCCTGCAAGCGATCAAAGACGCCAACGTGGTGATCTTCGTGATGGACGCCCGCGAAGGCGTGGTGGATCACGACCTCAACCTGCTGGGTTTTGCCCTTGAAGCCGGTCGTGCGCTGGTTATCGCGATCAACAAGTGGGATGGCATGACGCCGAGCGAGCGCGACTTCGTGAAAGTCGAGCTGCAACGTCGACTGTTCTTCGTCGACTTCGCCGATATCCACTTCATCTCGGCCCTGCACGGCACTGGCGTGGGCAACCTCTACGCTTCCGTACAGAACTCGTTCAAGTCCGCGGTCACCCGCTGGCCGACCAACCGCCTGACCCAGATTCTGGAAGATGCGGTCGGTGAGCACGCGCCACCGATGGTCAACAACCGCCGGATCAAGCTGCGTTACGCCCACTTGGGTGGCGCGAACCCGCCGATCATCGTGATTCACGGTAACCAGATTGAGAAGGTGCCGAAGTCTTACGTCCGTTACCTGGAAAACACTTACCGCCGTGTGCTGAAGCTGGTCGGTACGCCGATTCGCATCGAGTTCAAGGGCGGCGAGAACCCGTACGAAGGCAACAAGAACTCGCTGACGGACCGCCAGGTCAACAAGAAGCGTCGTTTGATGAGTCACCACAAGAAAGCCGACAAGAAGCGCCGCGATAAGCGTTGATTCACGACTTGCCCACGCCGCTGGCGTGGGCGCATTCGTGGCGAGGGGGCTTGCCCCCGTTCGGCTGCGAAGCAGTCGTAAACCCCGCACAGCGGTTTATCTGACAGACCGCAGTGCAGGGTTTTGGGGCGGCTATGCCACCCAACGGAGGCAAGCTCCCTCGTCACAGGTTATACGGTGAATGTATTAGAAGAAGGGCGCCGGTTGGCGCCCTTTTTTTATGGGCGCCGGATGGGCTATCCTCGAACTCCCCCGTGCCGCCGTAGAGCCGGGTGTAGAGCAGGGAATCACCGATGATCACCAGTAAGCTGCCGAATGTCGGCATCACTATCTTCACGCAGATGTCTCAGCTCGCGGCGCAAACCGGGGCGATCAATCTGTCCCAGGGGTTTCCCGATTTCGACGGCCCGCAGGCTCTGCGCGATGCGGTGGGGCGGCATATCGCCAGTGGCCACAACCAGTACTCGCCGATGACCGGCCTGCCCGCGTTGCGTCAGCAGATTGCGGCGAAGATCGCTCGCAGCTACGGCGCCCATGTCGATGCCGACAGCGAAGTGACGGTCACCCCTGGCGCGACCCAGGCGATCTTCTGCGCCATTCAGGCGGTGATCCACAGCGGCGATGAAGTGATCGTTTTCGATCCGTGCTACGACAGCTACGAGCCCTCGGTTGAGCTGGCCGGTGGTCGCTGTGTGCATGTGCAACTCGGCCTGAACGACTTCGCCATCGACTTCCAGAAGCTCGCCGAAGCCCTGAGCCCACGCACGCGGATGATTATCCTCAATACCCCACACAACCCAAGCGGTGCGCTGATCAGCCGTGCCGAACTGGATCAGTTGGCGGCGTTGATCCGCGACCGCGACATCTATGTGATCAGCGACGAGGTCTATGAACACCTGGTGTTCGACGGCGTGCCTCACGCCAGCGTATTGGCCCATGAAGAGCTGTATCAGCGCGCTTTCGTGGTCAGTTCGTTCGGCAAGACGTACCACGTCACCGGTTGGAAAACCGGTTATGTCGTGGCGCCGCCAGCCCTTACCGCGGAACTGCGCAAGGTGCACCAGTACGTCAGTTTCTGTGGCGTGACGCCGTTGCAGTATGCGTTGGCCGATTACATGGCCGAGCACCCGGAACACGTCGAAGAGTTACCGGGCTTCTATCAGGCCAAGCGCGATCTGTTCTGCGATCTGCTGACGCCGTCGCGTTTCAGTTTCACTCGCGTGGCCGGTACTTACTTCCAATTGGTCGATTATTCGCAGATCCGCCCTGACCTCAATGACGTCGAGATGGCGCTGTGGATGACCCGCGAACATGGCGTGGCGAGCATCCCGATCTCGGTGTTCTACCAGACTCCACCCGAAGGTCAGCGCCTGGTGCGTCTGTGCTTTGCCAAACGCGAGGAGACCCTGCGCGAAGCAGCGGCAAAGCTATGCGTGATCTGAGTAATCTGCCCAATCTGAATATCGCGCTGATCCAGACCACCTTGGCCTGGCATGATCGTCAGGCCAATCTGGAGCATTTCGAGCCATTGCTGGAACAGGCGCGCGGCGCTGATCTGATTATCCTGCCGGAGATGTTCACCACCGGTTTCTCCATGGAGTCGGAAACCCTCGCCGAGCCGGAAAATGGCCCCACCAGTAAATGGTTGCGGGCTCAGGCCGCGAAACTGGACGCGGTGGTGACCGGCAGCATCATCGTCCAGGCGGTTGACGGCAGCCATCGCAACCGTTTGTTGTGGGCGCGGCCGGACGGGGAGGTGTGGCATTACGACAAGCGTCACCTGTTCCGCATGGCGGGCGAGAACAACCACTACACCCCGGGCGAGCGTCAGGTGCAGTTCGAATTGAAGGGCTGGCGAGTGCGGCCGCTGATTTGCTACGACCTGCGCTTCCCGGTCTGGAGCCGCGATCCGCAAGACACTGACTTGTTGCTGTACACCGCCAATTGGCCGGGTGCACGGCGTCAGCACTGGAACCGTTTGCTGCCCGCTCGGGGGATCGAAAACCTCTGCTATGTGGCGGCGGTAAATCGCATCGGTACCGATGGCAAAGGTTTTGCGTATACCGGTGACAGTCAGGTCCTGGATTTTCAGGGGGAGACGCTACTCAGTGCGGGCGAAGCGGATGGCGTGTTTCAGGTCGTTCTGAGTGCTGCGGATCTGGCGGCTTATCGCACGCGATTCCCGGCGAACCTGGATGCGGATACCTTCGAGTTCACGTAACCGATCGTTCCCACGCTCTGCGTGGGAATGCAGCCCGTGACGCTCCGCGTCACTGGACGCGGAGCGTCCCTTGAGGCATTCCCACGCGGAGCGTAGGAACGATCAACAAAAAGGCCCCGAGGTTCACACCCCGGGGCCTTTTGCATTGCAGCGCAGGGCTCTTTACGCCGCTTTTGCTTCCGGCTGGCTCAGGGAGCGGTTCAGCGCGCTGAACAGGGCCTTGAAGCTGGCGGTGGTGAAGTTCTCATCGATGCCCACACCGTGCACCGCACGCTCACCGTTCACGCGCAGTTCAATGTAGGCCGCAGCCTTGGCATTGGTGCCCGCGCCGATGGCGTGTTCGTTGTAGTCCATGATTTCCACCGGGATCGGCAGACCGGCCACCAGTGCTTCCAGAGCACCGTTGCCCTTGCCACGCCAGTGCAGGTTGGTTTCGCCCTGGCCTTTGCTGGAAACTTCGACTTCCACGGCGCTGTGACCGTTTTCTTCCTGCAAGCGATGGCTGACCAGCGCGTACGGGGTGTTGGCCTGCAAGTACTCGCTGTGCAGCAGCGCGTGGATCTGCTGGGCTGTCATCTCCAGGCCCAGGCGATCGGTTTCACGCTGCACGACCTGGCTGAACTCGATCTGCATGCGGCGCGGCAAGCTGATGCCGTATTCCTGTTCCAGCAGGTAAGCGATACCGCCCTTGCCCGACTGGCTGTTGACGCGAATCACTGCCTCGTAGCTGCGGCCGATGTCGGCCGGGTCGATCGGCAGGTACGGCACTTCCCACAGGGCGTCCGGTTGCTGCTGGGCGAAGCCCTTGCGGATCGCATCCTGGTGGGAGCCGGAGAACGCGGTGTGAACCAGGTCGCCGACGTACGGGTGACGTGGATGCACCGCAATCTGGTTGCACTCTTCGACGACTTTGCGCACGCCGTCGATGTCGGAGAAGTCCAGCTCAGGGTCGACGCCCTGGGTGTAGAGGTTCAATGCCACGGTGACCAGATCGACGTTACCTGTACGCTCGCCGTTGCCGAACAGGCAGCCTTCGACACGGTCGGCGCCGGCCATCAGGCCCAGTTCGGTGGCGGCCACGCCAGTGCCACGGTCGTTGTGGGTGTGCAGGCTGATGATCACGCTGTCACGGCGGTTGATGTGACGGCCGAACCATTCGATCTGGTCGGCATAGATGTTCGGGGTGGCGCATTCGACGGTGGCAGGCAGGTTGAGGATCACCTTGTGCTCAGGTGTCGGGTTCCACACGTCGATCACCGCGTCGCAGACTTCCTTGGCGAACTCCAGCTCGGTGGCGCTGAAGGTTTCTGGCGAGTACTCGAAGGTCCACTCGGTGTTTGGCTGCTGGGCGGCATATTTGACGAACAGCTTGGCGGCGTTCACGGCGATGGCCTTGACCCCTTCCTTGTCCTGGTTGAAGACAATGCGGCGGAAAGAGGGGGAGGTCGCGTTGTACAGGTGAACGATGGCTTTCTTCGCCCCGCGCAGGGATTCGAAGGTGCGCTCGATCAAATCTTCACGGCCCTGGGTCAGCACCTGAATGGTGGTGTCGTCCGGGATGTGGCCGTCTTCGATCAGGGTACGCACGAAGTCGAAGTCGGTTTGCGAAGCGGCCGGGAACGAGGCTTCGATTTCTTTCACGCCGACCTGCACCAGGGTTTTCCAGAAACGCAGCTTCTTGACCGCGTCCATTGGCTCGATCAGCGACTGGTTGCCGTCACGAAGGTCCGAGCTGCACCAGATCGGCGCGACGTCGATGGTCTTCGATGGCCAGGTGCGGTCCGGCAGGTTGATGGTCGGGAACGCGCGGTATTTCGAAGACGGGTCTTTGAGCATGCTCATCGGAAAATCCTTATTGTGTGGGCCGAAAAAAGGCGGCCTGCCGGTGGATCAAATGTTTTGGGGATAAAGCGTAAGACGAGGCACCGCGATTCAGCCTGGCAGTCGTGCGCTGACGAGGCACAGGCTGCGGTGCTGGCGGAGCTGAATGAGGGTGTGAGAGGTTTTCATGCCTTCAACCCTAACCGCGGGGGGGAAGGATGGCAAGCAGTCGAAAAAAATTGAGAGGAATACTCGAAAAGCCGAGTTTATTGAGATTTTATTGCGGTGAATGACGGCGATTGTATTGATGCTTGCTCGAGGTTTGAGCGATGCGCAATTGAAACTTGTCGACGTCGTCTCGGCCGGTGCAGCTATTCTTAAAGCCTCAACCAGACGACTGGGAAGCAGGAGTCGGCAATGAACGAATCGGATTGGAAGCTCTATAGCGTACTGCGTCCGATAGCCCATGAGCGGATGTGTATCCGGATCATGGGGGCGGTCGAGCGTACGGTGCTGGATAAAAGCCTGGCGCCTTATGAGCGTATTGAAGCCAGTGAAGAAAGGCTGAAGGCCGGCCAGCAGGAACTGTATTGGGCGTTTGGCGTTTTCAGTCACTCACGCAATGAGGCGCCTGCTCACTTGCTGGGGCTGTGTACTCATGAGCTGATCACATCTGAAGAATTGACTGGTTTCTCGGAGGAAACCCAGGCCTGGATCAAGGAACGTCTGGCGCACAGGGAGGTCCACGGGATTGAGGACCTTGAAGCGGAATAAGCGGTGCCAATGAGGCCGCTTTCGCGAGCAGGCTCGCTCCCACATTTGATCTTCATGAGACACAGATATTGTGTACGACGAAATCCACTGTGGGAGCGAGCCTGCTCGCGATGAGGCCATCAGCCTCAACAACTATTTAAGGCTGAAACGCCCCAATAAAAATCGCCGGATCCACCCGCGCATCGTTCAGGCTGACGTTCCAGTGCATATGCGGCCCGGTCGCACGTCCGGTGGAGCCGACTTTCCCTACCACGCCCCCACGCGCCAATTGCTGGCCAACCTTCACATCGATCTTCGACATGTGACAGAACATGCTGATAAAGCCCTGGCCGTGATCGACGAACACCGTATTGCCGTTGAAGAAGTAATTCCCGATCAGGATCACCTTGCCGGCGGCCGGGGTCTTGATCGGCGTCCCGGCGGGCACCGCGAAGTCGAGGCCGGCATGGGGGTTGCGTTCTTCGCCATTAAAGAAGCGGCGCACGCCGAACTTGCTCGACAGCGGCCCGTTGACCGGTTTGTCCAGCAGCAGGTTGCTCGGGGTGTTCGGGCTGAAGCTGCGGTAGGCCTGGATCTGCTCGGCCAACTCGCCTTCGATACGCTTGAGATTTTCCGGGTTCGGATTGACCTGCTGCGTATTCTTCAGGGTGATGTGCTGTTCCGGGTATTTCTTGCTGCCGACGGTGAAGCTCAGGTTGCGACCACCGCTGCTCAGCGACTGATTGCCCGGTTTGACGGTCAGCGGCACACCGACGATGGCCAGCCAGTTGTTCTGTTCCTTGACCACCAACACCGGTTTGCCTTGATAACTGGCTTTCGGCGCCAGGGCGGAGCTGCCCAGATCCACCACCGCCACGCCGCCCGGCACCGGTTTGTTCAACAGGCGGGTGATGTAACTGTCGGCGTGGGCGTTGAAGGTCAGGCACAGCAACAGCAGCGGAGCGAAAAAACGCGACATGGATCAATCCAGTAAAGAAAGGGTGACAGGCGTCAGGTGATTGTCTTCGACCCGCACTTGCAGTTCGCCGTCGCCGAGTTTGGCTTTCAGGCGCTGGCCGGTGTGGGTTTGCGCGGCGCTGCGGATCGCGTTGCCGCGCTCGTCCAGCAGAATGCTGTAACCACGAGCGAGGGTCGCCAACGGGCTGACCACGTGCAGCGTCTGCATCTGGCTTTGCAGTTGCAGGCGGCGGGATTTAAGCCCTTCACGCATGGCCCGGGGCAGGCGTTCGGCAAGGCTGTCGAGGCGCTGGCGAAGCATCGCCAGTTGCCGCCCGGGATGTTGCCCGGCGAGGCGGGTTTCCAGGCGGATCAAACGTTCGCGGCGGGTATTGAGATTGCGTTCGAAAGCGCGGCGCATGCGCATGTCCAGATCATCCAGACGTTGTGCTTGCTGACGCAGACGTTCACCGGGATGGCGCAGGCGGCGAGAGATGCCTTCCAGACGCAGCCGATCGCGCATCAAGCGGTCACGCATGCGCATCACCAGTCGTCGGTGCAGGCTTTCGACCCGCCGCACCAGATCGCTGGAATCCGGCGCGAGCAGTTCGGCGGCGGCGGACGGTGTCGGGGCGCGGACGTCGGCGACGAAGTCACTGATCGACACGTCGGTTTCGTGGCCGACGGCGCTGACAATCGGCGTCACGCAGGCATCCACGGCGCGGGCCACGGCTTCTTCGTTGAAACACCAGAGGTCTTCCAGCGAGCCGCCGCCACGGGCCAGGATCAACGCGTCGAAACCGCGGGCATCCGCCAGTTTCAGTGCACGGACAATCTGCGCGGTGGCTTCGCGGCCTTGCACGGCGGTGGGGATCAGCGTCAGTTGGATCTGCGGCGCGCGGCGGCGGAACACACTGATGATGTCGCGGATCACCGCGCCGGTGGGCGAGCTGATGATGCCGATGCGTTGCGGATGCGCCGGCAATGGCACTTTGCGCTCGGCACTGAACAAGCCTTCGGCGCTGAGCTTTTCCTTCAATGCATCGAAGGCCAGACGCAGGGCGCCGTCACCGGCCGGTTCCACGGTGTCGAGAATCAGTTGGTAATCACCACGGCCTTCAAACAGCGAAACCTTGCCGCGAACCTTGACCGCCAGGCCATCCTTCAGCGCCTGACGAACCCGTGCGGCGTTCTGCCGAAACAGCGCACAACGCACCTGGGCGCCGCTGTCCTTGAGGGTGAAATACACATGGCCGGACGCCGGGCGGGCGAGGTTGGAGATTTCGCCTTCGACCCAGATGTTACTGAACACGTCTTCGAGCAACACCCGCGCGCGGCCGTTGAGCTGGCTGACAGTCAGGACTTCCCGGTCCAGGCCGAGTCTTGCAAAGGGATCTTTAATCATGGGGCGCAGTTTAAAGGCATTCGGCAATCAATCTCCATGATCCGGCGAAAATCCCCTGTGGGAGCGAGCCTGCTCGCGATAGCAGTGTGTCAGTCGACATTGATGTTGAATGTTGAACCGCTATCGCGAGCAGGCTCGCTCCCACAATGATCTGTGCAGGTTTTGATGAAGTGTTGGACCAGTGCCGTGGGATCTTGCCGGCAGGCGAGGGCGACGGTGCTGTGGCAATCCGGATCGGCCAAGGGGAGAAAGTGGATATCTGGCGGCGCGATGTCCTGCATCGATTCCGGTAACAGCGCAATGCCGAACCCGGCCTGGATCAATTGCAGTTGCGTGGTTTTACGCGACACCACCCGAGCCGCCCGGGGAAAGAACCCCTGGCGCATGCATAACTCGGCGGATAGATAGCTCAGGCCACCACGCTGGGGATGAGGGATGGAAATGAACGCTTCGTTCTTCAACTGCGCCAGATCGATGCCTTGCGCGGACTTATCCACCGCCAGCCGATGATTCGGTGGAACCGCCAGTAACAGACGTTCGCAGTACAGTGGAACAATCTGCACGCCTTCACGCTGACGCAGCACTGGCAGGCGTAACAGGCCCACATCGAGGCGACCTTCGGCCAATTCTTCCAGTTGCGCCTCGGAGGACAGCTTGACGATGTCCATGGACACACCAACGTGTTGATCCAGATAGACGCTGATGCCTCGCAGCAGCCGACCGCTCATGGGCACGGTGCTGGAATGGCTCAGGCGCAACACACCCAGTTGACCGGTGCCCACCTGAGTGGCCATCTCGCTGGCTTTGGTCAGTTCGTTCAGCAGGTTTCTGGCCCGAGGCAAGAAGGCTTCACCCGCCGCCGTCAGTCGGGGCTGGCGCGCGGTGCGTTCGAACAGCGGGGTTTGCAGGCGGGTTTCCATGTCCTTGATCTGCCGGCTCAAGGCTGATTGAGCAATAAACAGTCGTTCGGCCGCAGCGCTGAAGCTGCCGCACTCGGCGATTTCCACGAAATAACGCAATTGACGGGTTGAAAGCACAAGGCATGCCTTTTCGAGATGGCTGGTCGACTTTGAAGATATTAGTCGCAACGCTTGGCGCTGGCTAAAGTCATCGCAGGAACAAAAGGAAACCGTGTCGATGAATGTGCTGGAGTTGTTGAGCCAATGGCCGTGGGGTGCGGTGGACTGGCTGGTGATCGGGCTGGGCGTTGCCCTGGCTTACATCGTGTTCGGCATCGCCGGTTTCGGCACTGCGCTGGTGGCGGGGCCGATTCTGATTCTGTTCATGCCGCTGTCGAAAATCGTACCGCTGCTGGTCTTGCTGGATTTCGTCGCGGCGTTCGGCAATCTGTTGCCCTCGCGACGGAATGTGGCTCGCCCCGAGTTGCTGCGACTGCTGCCGTGCATGGCGGTGGGTTGCACGTTGGGGGTGATTTTTCTGCTGAACCTGAAATCCGACATATTGCTGCTGTTGATGGGGCTGTTCATCAGCGCCTATGCGATTTATAGCCTGTGGATTAAAACCCGTCCGGCGCAATTGTCCGCCGGCTGGGCGGTGCCGATGGGCACGGTGGGCGGGATGTTCGGGGCGCTGTTTGGTAGTGGCGGCTTTTTATATGCGATCTATTTGAACAGTCGGTTGCCCAAGGACGCGGCCCGGGCAACACAGAGTGCACTGATCAGTTGCAGCACCGTGGTGCGTTTGAGCCTGTTTGCCGTCGCCGGGGTGTATGCCGAGCTACCCTTGTTGGTATTGGCGCTGTGTTTGTTGCCGGCGATGGCGCTGGGGTTGTGGATCGGTCGGCGATTGACCATGAAATTGTCCCGCGAGGCATTCGTGCGGCTGGTGACCTGGTTGGTGCTGGCCAGCGGGATTGCCTTGATCGGGCGTTATTTGAGTACTTGACCGGATTTCGTCAGGGATTAAGCTGCCGGCCGCCCTGACGCCTTCGCGGGCAAGCCCGCTCCCACATGGATCTCCTGTGACCACATCGTTTGTGACCACCAAAGATAAAATGTGGGAGCGGGCTTGCCCGCGAAGGCGCCAATCGACACACCGCAGAAACATCTATTTGACGCAGTAGGCTTGCACCATGAATTCGCAAAGCATCATCGTCCCGAAAATCTCCACACTGCCGGTACACGAACCCCGGGCCAGGGCGGTCGTGCGTTGGCTGGTGCGCAAGAACATCATTAAAGAAGAGCTGACCACCTGTGGCCGCACCGGCAATCGCATGGCCCACGCCATCGCCGACGGCGCCCGCGCCGTGGTCCTGCACCCTGACGCGCTGCCGTTCGGCGAGCCGATCAATGGCCTGGAGATCATCACCAAACGCTGCATCTATACACCGGCCAAGGGCTTCCTCGAAGAAGCCGGCTGCGCTGAATGCCGCAAGGAAATCGGCGAAGCGCTGTTCGAAAGCCTGGAAGACTGGATGCCAGGGCGCACCGATAACTTCACCTGTCCTGAATGCGGACATGAAGACGACATCAACGGGTTTCTGTTCTTGCAGGAGTGCGGCTTTTCCAACCTGGGTTTCATCTTCAACAACTGGCTTGAGGCTGGGTTCAAGCAGAGCTTTATCGACGAATTTGCCGATTGGCTGGATCAGCCGGTGAGTTGGGTCAAGGTCGAACTGTAACTGTAGGAGCGAGGCTTGCCCGCGAAGCTTTTGGCGCCAGTGATGGCCCCTTCGCGGGCAAGCTTCGCTCCTACGGGATTTGTGTGCCAAAACCTCCGTCGATCACTGCGTCGATAATAGACAGAGTTTTACATTGAACCCGAAGGGGTGTCTGACTATAATGGCGCGCTTCCATTTTCCCGCTCGGGAGCCCCCGCGATGCTGCGTATCAGCCAAGAAGCTCTGACCTTCGACGACATTCTTTTAGTGCCCGGTTATTCCGAGGTTCTTCCTAACGAAGTCAGTCTCAAGACCCGCCTTACCCGTGGCATCGAGCTGAATATTCCACTGGTTTCTGCTGCCATGGACACCGTTACTGAAGCCCGTCTGGCAATTGCCATGGCTCAGGAAGGTGGCATCGGTATCATCCACAAGAACATGACCATCGAGCAGCAAGCTGCCGAAGTGCGTAAGGTCAAGCGTTACGAAGCCGGCGTGGTCAAGGACCCGATCACCATCGAGGCTGACGCCACGGTTCGTGAACTGTTCGAACTGACTCGCCTGCACAACATCTCCGGCGTTCCGGTACTGCACGATGGCGACCTGGTCGGCATCGTCACTTCCCGTGACGTGCGCTTCGAAAACCGCATGGACGCCAGCGTCCGTGAAGTGATGACGCCTAAAGAGCGTCTGGTCACGGTCAAGGAAGGCGCCAACAAGAACGACGTCCGTGAGCTGTTGCACAAGCACCGTATCGAACGCGTGCTGATCGTCGACGACAAATTCGCCCTCAAAGGCATGATGACCGTCAACGACATCGAAAAAGCCAAGGCTTACCCGCTGGCCAGCAAGGACGATCAAGGTCGTCTGCGCGTTGGCGCTGCAGTCGGTACCGGTAAAGACACCGGTGACCGCGTAGCTGCCCTGGTCCATGCGGGTGTTGACGTGGTAGTGGTCGACACTGCTCACGGTCATTCCAAAGGCGTGATCGACCGCGTTCGCTGGGTCAAGCAGAACTTCCCTGAAGTGCAGGTCATCGGCGGCAACATCGCCACCGGCGCTGCCGCCAAGGCCCTGGCCGAAGCCGGCGCTGACGCAGTCAAGGTCGGTATTGGCCCTGGCTCGATCTGCACCACCCGTATCGTCGCCGGTGTCGGCGTCCCGCAAATCAGTGCCATCGCCAACGTCGCCGCTGCCCTCGAAGGCACAGGCGTTCCGTTGATCGCCGACGGCGGCATCCGTTTCTCCGGTGACCTGTCCAAGGCCATCGTTGCCGGTGCGTCCTGCGTGATGATGGGCTCGATGTTCGCCGGTACTGAAGAAGCGCCAGGTGAGATCGAACTGTTCCAGGGCCGTTCGTACAAGGCTTACCGCGGCATGGGTTCGCTGGGCGCCATGTCCCAGGCTCAAGGTTCCTCCGACCGTTACTTCCAGGACTCCTCGGCAGGCGCCGAGAAACTGGTTCCGGAAGGCATCGAAGGGCGTGTTCCGTACAAGGGCACCCTGAGCGCCATCATCCATCAACTGATGGGCGGCCTGCGTTCTTCCATGGGCTACACCGGTAGCGCCAATATCGAAGAAATGCGCACCAAGCCTGAGTTCGTGCGGATCACCGGCGCTGGCATGGCCGAGTCCCACGTCCACGACGTGCAAATCACCAAAGAAGCGCCAAACTACCGCGTAGGTTGAGGCTTCAAGCAAATCGTTAAGCAACCGGGGCTGTTCTATTCAGCCCCGAGTTGTTTCTGAATCACGACTGTTTCTGAATTACTTAGACGAGACTGAATCATGGCCCTCGACATTCACGCTCACCGCATCCTGATCCTCGATTTCGGTTCCCAGTACACCCAGCTGATCGCCCGCCGCGTGCGTGAAATCGGCGTGTACTGCGAACTGCATCCGTTCGACATGGACGACGAAGCGATTCGCGAATTCGCTCCAAAAGGCGTCATTCTCGCCGGCGGCCCCGAGTCCGTGCATGTAGCCGACAGCCCGCGCTGCCCGCAAGCGGTGTTTGACCTGGGCGTACCGGTCTTCGGTATCTGCTACGGCATGCAAACCATGGCTGAACAGCTGGGTGGCAAGGTCGAAGGTTCCGAGCTGCGTGAGTTCGGTTATGCCCGCGTTGACGTGGTTGGCAAGAGCCGCCTGCTCGATGGCATCGAAGACCACATCGACGCCGATGGCCTGTTCGGCCTCGACGTGTGGATGAGCCACGGTGACAAGGTCACCAAGATGCCGGAAGACTTCCACATCCTGGCCAGCACCCCGAGCTGCCCGATCGCCGGCATGTTCAACGATGCTCGCGGCTACTACGGCGTGCAGTTCCACCCGGAAGTGACCCACACCAAGCAGGGCGGTCGCATCCTCTCGCGCTTCATCCTCGACATCTGCGGCTGCGAAGCCCTGTGGACACCTTCGAAGATTGCTGAAGACGCCATCGCTCAGGTCCGCGCCCAGGTTGGCACCGACAACGTATTGCTCGGCCTGTCCGGCGGCGTTGACTCCTCGGTGGTTGCCGCGTTGCTGCACAAGGCCATCGGCGACCAGCTGACTTGCGTGTTCGTCGACAACGGCCTGTTGCGTCTGCACGAAGGCGAGCAAGTGATGGCCATGTTCGCCGAGAACATGGGCGTCAAAGTGATCCGCGCCAACGCCGAGGACCAGTTCCTGAACAACCTGGCTGGCGAAAGCGACCCAGAGAAAAAACGCAAGATCATCGGCCGTACCTTCATCGACGTTTTCGATGCCCAGTCCAACAAACTGGATAACATCAAGTACCTCGCCCAAGGCACCATTTACCCGGACGTGATCGAGTCGGCTGGCGCCAAAAGCGGCAAGGCTCACGTGATCAAGTCGCACCACAACGTGGGCGGCCTGCCGGAAGAAATGAACCTCAAGCTGGTTGAACCCCTGCGCGAGCTGTTCAAGGACGAAGTCCGTCGTCTGGGCCTGGAACTCGGCCTGCCGTACGACATGGTCTACCGTCACCCGTTCCCGGGCCCGGGCCTGGGTGTGCGGATCCTCGGCGAAGTGAAGAAGGAATACGCCGACCTGCTGCGTCGCGCCGACCACATCTTCATCGAAGAACTGCGCAAGGCCGACTGGTACCACAAGGTCAGCCAGGCGTTCGTGGTGTTCCAGCCGGTGAAATCGGTTGGCGTGGTCGGCGATGGCCGTCGTTACGCCTGGGTCGTAGCCCTGCGTGCCGTAGAAACCATCGACTTCATGACCGCGCGTTGGGCACACCTGCCTTACGAACTGCTGGAAACCGTCAGCGGCCGGATCATCAACGAAATCGAAGGCATCTCCCGCGTTACTTACGACGTGTCGAGCAAGCCGCCGGCGACGATTGAGTGGGAGTGATGAGGCGACCCACAAAGCCGGCACCCTCTAGAGTTCAACGTTAGATTCGGAGGGGCGCAGGAGGGTTTTTAGCCAATGCCAGTCAGTTATGCTGACTGGCATTTTTGTTTTTGGGTGGAAAGCACCGAAGCAAGAGTCGTCGTTTTCAGTAGATGGCAAAGGCTGGCGTAGGTATCAGAGAAACTGTGATCGAATCAAATCCGTATCGAACGGCGTTATCCCTTGATCAGGCGCAAACACCGCCTGTGCCTGCTGCGGCGAAGCCACTCGTTCCCCCCGTGCTCGAACATGTAAGTCGAACAGAGTTTCCAAATCTGGCCGTGGTGTATGCACCAAAGCCCGCAGCATCAACGATATCCCACTGAGGTTGTTCTGGACGTTGTTCCACCGCGGAGATGAAGTGAGCCCCAGATCGGCCCAAATCATGCGTCGTTCCTGCAAGTCCATCACGAATGGCAGACAGATAACTGTGTCGGATGCGATATCGATACGGTCGAACACGGATCGCGGCTCGAATGCTTCACCCGACGCCGTGTCGGCGCGAGCCATCCAGCCAGCGAAGCATTCTGGAAGATCGCAGTACGGCTGCTCGGTGAATGAGTTGATAGACGTGACGACATAGCGGATACCCTTCCCGACGAGGACATCAAGGTCGAGGTCGATGAACTCCGAAGCCCCGTCGGGCGCGTCGACGATGTCGCCGCTGTGGTAGCCGCCGAAACCCTTCAGGTTGTAGTACGCGACCGTCTGTGTGAACACGAAGTTGGCGTCGAAAAATGCGGCGGACAAGTCGATGTCCGTACGTCCAAGACCGTTCTTCCACCACAGGAACAGGCGAATGAAACGTGTGTCAGGCATAGGCAACCGACTGCCCCGCACCAGCGTACGTAGCGACTTCGATGAGGCACGCTGCGCCAGCGGCACCCTGTATTCGCGTAATGCTGGATCGATGAAACAGCGGCCTAGTGGCGGCAGCGACGCAAAACGCATTACGAGGGCGTCCTCGCAGATTCGGGCTGCGCGAGCCAACACGTCGGGTGTGAGAGGTTCGCGTCGATCCTTGATGCCATAGACTTTGGCAAATGCACCTTTCGGTGTGAACGCCCGCAGGGGCAGGGGGCGCGGAGCACGTAATTGGGCCAGCAACTGCAGCAGGACAGGTGAGGACACTTGTGTCGCAACAGCCTCGAACGCGTCGAGAACCGACTCTGGTTCCGTCGCGCGCCGCAGGGTCGCGTCCAGCCGTCGTGCGAACTCACCAGGACGGCTCTGTAGTATGGGCATAAGCGTGGCGATGTGACGCTGGGCAAGCAATGTTTCGACACGTGATCCAAATGAGGCTGGCGCTTCGTTGCGACGCGCTGCCGTGATGGCGGCTAGCGCTCGTGGGTACTTATCGGCGTAGTCGCCCGGATGCAGTACTTCAGCCAGACGTTTCCAGCGCTCAGCATGGCGCATCACGTCTTCTACAGCGTTGGGTATGTGGTCGAGTAGACGCAACAGCAGACGGCGCACCGAGCGCTTCATCGCTGTGAAACGTGTCGAAGCTGCCGTCAGTGACACGTCTCCTCCATTCAGCGCGACCGCAAGTCGTAGCACGTCGGTCGCCGTTTCGACGTTTCGCTCCAGGAATGCGTCCACCCGTGCATCGTTGACTACATACAGGATAAGCGCGCCGCCAAGCTGTGCACGGATCTCCCGGAACGAGACGGCCTCAGGCAGCAGACGGAACACATTGCTTTTGTACTCTCGGACAAACCAGACTACATCGGCAGTTTCCTCTTCGGAGAGCGAGGTGTGCGATGAAACCAGCGGCTCGAGCAGTGACTCGAACTCAGAGACGCTTCCCGGTTCGATAACGCGGGATATGAAGTTGCCTTCAAGCATCGCAGGTCGAGACTGTTCAGTCAGTGGTAAACGCCGAAGCGTGAGGTAGTGCATGACGGCGTTAAGGTACAACTCCGCCTCTGAGGCCGTCAGAACTTGCTCTGGAAAGTCAGGATAAAACGGCCGGTGGTGCACATGAGCGCCAGTTTCCCGCCGAAGCACTCCGACAATGTCGCGCAGCCAGTGCTTGAGTTCTGTCGCGGACAACATGCCGATTTGCTCAATCAGAGGCTCTGATAGTACACATCGGAACGCCGCGACTTCCCGGACAGCCGACGCGACCTGAGCGCGCGTGGCACCGCCAGTGCCCATCGGGACGTGAACTTTGGTACGGCGACGCAGGAACAGCTCCTGATTCATCCTTGATTTTCTCCCTTGGCCGCCGTCGTGAACGAGCTGCAGCATCGTGTCTACAGCCGATATAAAAACGCCTGCAAGAAGCAGGCGCGGTGTGGAGAGCGGAACCCCTAGGTCATAGAGGTTTAGAAGGAAGGTGTTCCATAGCCACGAAGGCATTCTACGGGAGGTTGTCTCTGTTTGTCGGGTTGCTGCATACCTCAACGGTAACAAGCTGCTTCGCCAGAAGAATAGGGGCTGATGAGCGACAAATCGCTTGTCCATCGTCCAGACAAGTGGCGGCGTTATTGGCCAAGTGTGCCTTCAAAGTCGGCGAAGTTCCCACAAGGTCAGCCAGGCGTTCGTGGTGTTCCAGCCGGTGAAATCGGTTGGCGTGGTTGGCAACGGCCATCGTTACGCCTGGGTCGTTGCCCTGCGTGCCGTGGAAACCATCGACTTCATGACCGCGCGTTGGGCACACCTGCCTTACGAACTGCTGGAAACCGTCAGCGGCCGGATCATCAATGAAATCGAAGGCATCTCCCGCGTCACTTATGACGTGTCGAGCAAGCCGCCGGCGACGATTGAGTGGGAATGATCCCTCACTAGAGTCATCGTTGCGTAAAGCCCCTGAACCGGTCTCGGTCAGGGGGGGGTATGCTTCGCTGCTTTTGAAACGTCTGTTTCTGTTGCGTATAAAGTGAGCGACATAGCCAGCAGAAGTTTTGCTTCGACAGGTGGTAAAGTATTCGCTCGCTGTCGGGAGGATTGAACATGAAGCTTGAAGAACGTATGCGGATGGCCATCCAGCGCACGTCGGGTAATGTGATCCTGCGCGCGGATGTTGCATCGCTGGGTGGTCACTCTCAAGTTTCCGTCGCTCTCGATGAGCTGCAGAAAAAGGGCGTAATTGTTCGGATGGGCATTGGTGTTTATGCCAAAGCGTTCAGAAATCCTGACACCGGACTCATTACGCCTGTCGAGGATCTTGAAACACTGGCGGTCGAAGCATTTAGACGGTTAGGCATGAGCGCTTCAGTGCAAACGACGCCTTCAGAACAGCGCCGTTCGGCCGCCCGCAAGGAAGCGAAAATATGCGTGCAGGGCAATCGCCGAATCCGCCGCAAATTGTCGCTGGGCGGAAGATCGGTGGTTTACATCAATGAACGGGCACCCTCCCGGAAAGCGAAAAATACAGTAAGGCGTCATCCTAAAACCGGTGACTTGATCATCCCGACTGTTGGCCTCAAACGGTACGTGCTGGATCTGGCCGAGTTCAGCAAGGTTTCCTACGTCAAAACATATGCCGATGAATGGGCGGAGAATGTCTCGAGATTGGCTGGGGATGATGTTCGTACCGACTCAATTGAGCAGTTGGTCATTGCGTTGAAAAAAGAGAAAAAGGTCTCCGGCACAGAAGCGGTTCATCTACTCGCCAACTATTTGAGAGAAAGAAAGAGTGTTTGACCCATTCAAGGATTTCGACGCGAAGGGATATCTCAGAAATGTTGTGGGTGAAAAAGACCTCAACATTGTCAAACACCTTGAGCACGACTTGTTTACCGCGAACCTGTCTGATGCCATGGCTTACTTGATCAAGAAGAGAACAATCACTTACGTTGATTTTTTACACGTTCACAAACTTCTGTTTGGGGATCTTTATCCTTGGGCTGGCAAGGACAGACTGAGCACTTCTCCCGATTTGGCCATTTCCAAGGCCGAGACATACTTCTGTCCTCCGTTTGAGGCAAAAAGGGCTGTAGAAGAAGGGCTTCGTCTCGGCCAGAACAAGGTTTTGCTCAGAAAGTCTCCCGGTGTAGTGATGGGTTTTTTTGCCTATGGTCATCCGTTCCTGGATGGCAATGGCCGAACGATGCTCGTGGTTCACTCGGTGTTGTGTGATCGAGCAGGGTTTTCAATCAACTGGAGCAGGACGACAAAGTCCGCTTACCTGTCGGCGTTAAGTAGCGAGATCGAGACGCCCGACAAGGGAATCCTGGATGATTACTTGAAAGACTTTATCGAGCCGCCTCTGGATCCGGGCGAATGGGAAGTCGCCATTCAGTCAGTTAAGGGGCTTAATGGACTCGTTTCGGTGGACACTATTGAAGGAACCTTCGATGACCCGGCCATTTCGCAGAAGTATCAGGAGTTCGATAAGCGCAGGGGTTACAAGTTCGATTGATTGTTAGCTGCCAGTGTCAGGCAGCTAACACATCCCATCCTATTTGTTCGTGCAAGTTAAACGCACACGACCGCCTTCATTTCCCTTTATCCGGCCGTAGCGCATCTCAGCGCCGTGCCACATCCGAGAAATAGAACTTATCCAGGGTATGCCGTGACTCGGTGTACTCGAACTGCCTGCCATCCTGCAAAAACGTCTGGTTGCTGACCACGATCACATGGCTCTGGTCGTCGAGATCCAGGTGTTGCTGGTCGTCCTTGCTGCGGGGCACTGCTTCGATGGTGCGCTGGGCGTAGGCGATTTGCAGTTGCAGGGTCTGCTCGATGAAGGCGTAGATCGATTGCTCGGCGATGTCTCGGGACAGGCCGGGAATCACGTCGCTGACGAAATGGTTGATGTCCAGAATCACCCGTTTGCCGTCGATCCGCCGCACCCGCTTGATCCGCGTGATCAGGCTGCCTGTTTCAGCCTTGATGTGTTCGAGCAGCGGGCCTTCGAGGGGGATCTGGGTGAATTCGACCACCTCGGTGCTGACGTCGTTGCCCAGTCGTGGGTAGGTTTCCTGGAAGCTGACGATGCCACCGAGCTGAAACTCGATCGGGTTGGTCGACAGCACGAAGGTGCCTTTGCCGTGGACTTTCTGGGCGAACCCGCGCTCCTGCAATTGCTCGATGGCCTTGCGCACGGTGCCGCGACTGGCCTGATAGCTGTCCATCAGTTCGGTTTCGGAAGGCAATCGGGCGCCGCGTTCCAGACGTTCGGTGGTGATGCTGGCAAGCAGATCGCTGTAGATCTGGTTGTATTTACTCATGGGGATGGCTCTGTGCCGCGTTGTGCTCAAGGTTTTGAACCTTAAGGGCAGGGTAGGGGTTTGTCCATGCGGCTTTGGGTTTCTTTGACTTAGGAGGTAGGAAATATCGCCGCCTGTCGGGTTCAGGATAAACAAAACTTAACTCGTCTGTACGAGCTGTTGCTTTAACTCGTACAGACGAGTATTTTTCGCTTCGGCGTGCTGCCAATAACAAAAAACTACAGCGGAAGAACAAGCATGAGCCATGACTATCCGAACATCGTCACCGAGCTGCTGCACAGCCTCGGTGGCAGCGACAACCTCGAGCAGGCCGCGCACTGTGTCACACGTCTGCGCCTGGCCCTCAAGGACCCGAGCCTGGTCAACAGCGCCACGCTGAACCAGATCGATCTGGTCAAAGGTTCATTCTTTACCGGCGGCCTGTTCCAAGTGGTGATTGGCCCCGGCGAAGTGGAAAAGGTCTACGCCGAGCTGCGCCGGCAAACCGGTCTCGCCGCCTCGACCATCGCCGACGTTAAACAAAAAAGCGTCGACAAGATCCACCCGATTCAGCGATTGGTGCGGGTGTTTTCCGACGTGTTCATGCCGATCCTCCCGGCGCTGATCATTGCCGGCCTGCTGATGGGCATCAACAACCTGATCGGCGCCAAGGGCATGTTCATCGAGGGCAAGACCCTCCTGGAGGCCTACCCGACGCTTGATGGCCTCTGGAGCCTGATCAACCTGATGGCCAATACCTCGTTTGTGTTTCTCCCGGCACTGGTGGGCTGGTCGGCGGCCAAGCGCTTTGGCGGCAGCGAAATCCTTGGCATCGTGCTCGGCCTGATGCTGGTGCACCCGGATCTGCTCAATGCCTGGAACTACGGCAAAGCGGTGGCCGGGCTGGAGGGGCAAAGCCTGCCGTACTTCGACATCCTCGGCCTGTTTCAGATCGAGAAGGTCGGTTATCAGGGGCAAATCCTGCCGATCCTGCTGGCGGCCTATGTGATGAGTGTCATCGAAAAATGGCTGCGGGCACGGGTGCCTAACGCGGTGCAATTGCTGGTGGTGCCGATCACCACCATCGTCGTCACCGGTGTGCTGGCGCTGGCGGTGATTGGCCCGGTGACCCGCCATCTGGGGATTCTCATCACCGAAGGCGTGGTCACCCTGTTCGACCTGGCGCCCATGGTCGGTGGCGCGATTTTCGGCCTGCTCTACGCACCGCTGGTAATCACCGGCATGCACCACATGTTTCTCGCGGTCGACTTGCAACTGATCTCCACCCAGGGTGGCACCTTCATCTGGCCGATGATCGTCATGTCCAACCTCGCCCAGGGCAGCGCGGCACTGGGAGTGTTCTACATGACCCGCAATGTACGGGACAAAAGCATGGCCTCGACCTCGGCGATTTCTGCCTACTTCGGCATCACCGAACCGGCCATGTTCGGGGTCAACCTGCGCTACAAATTTCCGTTCTATGCGGCCCTGATCGGCTCGGCGCTGGGCTGCATCTTCCTGTCGCTGAACAAGGTCCAGGCCTCGGCGATCGGCGTCGGCGGCTTGCCCGGTTTCATCTCGATCATCCCGCAGTTCATCCCGATGTTCGTGGTCGGGATGGTGATTGCCATGGTTGTGCCGTTTGTTTTGACCTGCGGGTTGAGCATGAAGATTGTCCGGCCTGGGTATCGCGTTGCCTGACAGATTGCTATCGCGAGCAGGCTCGCTCCCACATTGGAACGCAATCAACAGTGGAAGCGAGCCTGCTCGCGAAGGGGCCCTCAGGCCGATACAAACCTATTGAAGGAATAGCGCCATGCAAGACTGGCAACGTTCGGTGATCTACCAGATCTACCCGAAGAGTTTTCACAGCCACGCCGGCAACCCCACGGGGGACTTGCTCGGCGTCGTGGCCAAGCTCGACTACCTGCACTGGCTGGGTGTCGATTGCCTGTGGATTACGCCGTTCCTGCGTTCGCCCCAGCGCGACAACGGATACGACATCAGCGATTACTACGCCATCGACCCGAGCTACGGGACCATGGCCGACTGCGAACTGCTGATCGCCGAAGCCGCCAAGCGCGGGATCAAACTGATGCTCGACATCGTGGTCAACCACACCTCGATCGAACACACCTGGTTCCAGCAGGCTCGCAGCAGCCTCGATAACCCTTACCGCGATTTTTATATCTGGCGCGACCAGCCGAACAACTGGGAATCCAAGTTCGGCGGTTCAGCCTGGGAGTACGAAGCCCAGACCGGTCAGTATTACCTGCACTTGTTCGACCACACGCAGGCCGACCTGAACTGGGACAACCCCACGGTACGCGCCGAAGTCTTCAAGATGATGCGTTTCTGGCGCGACAAGGGCGTGGGCGGTTTCCGTCTGGACGTGATCAACCTGATTTCCAAACCGGCGAACTTCCCTGAGGACAACACCGACGGTCGGCGTTTCTACACCGACGGCCCGAACGTCCACGAGTACTTGCAGCAGATGCACCGCGAAGTCTTCGAAGGTCACGACCTGATCAACGTCGGCGAGATGTCCTCCACCAGCCTGGAACACTGCATTCGCTACTCACGACCGGAGTCGAAAGAGCTGTCGATGACTTTCAACTTTCATCACTTGAAGGTTGATTACCCGAACCTGCAAAAGTGGGTTCGCGCCGATTTCGATTTCCTCGAACTCAAGCGCATCCTCTCCGACTGGCAGACCGGCATGCAGGCTGGCGGGGGCTGGAACGCGTTGTTCTGGTGTAACCATGATCAGCCGCGTGTGGTTTCGCGCTTTGGTGATGATGGCGAGCACCGGGTGGTGTCGGCAAAGATGCTCGGCACCGCGCTGCATTTTCTCCAGGGCACGCCGTTTGTGTATCAAGGCGAAGAGCTGGGCATGACCAATCCGGGGTTCGATCACATCGATCAGTACCGCGATGTCGAGACCCTGAACATCTTCCGGCTCAAGCGTGAGGCAGGTAGCAGCGACGCCGACAACATGGCGGCGATCATGCAGAAGTCCCGGGACAACGGCCGCACGCCGATGCACTGGAACGCCGAGCCGAACGCTGGTTTCAGTGCGGTCGAGCCCTGGATCGGGGTGCCGGCCAATGCCACGCAAATCAACGTCGCCCACCAACTCGACGATCCGGATTCGGTGCTGCATCACTACCGTCAGCTGATTGCCCTGCGCCACAGTGAAACGCTGATGTCTGACGGCGTGTATCGGCAGTTGTTGCCTGAGCACACACAAATTTGGGCGTACGTGCGTGAGGGCCTTGGCGAGCGTTTGCTGGTGCTGAACAACTTCTATGGCTTGCCGTGCGAAGTCGAGCTGCCGTGTGAAGTGATCAATGAATCGATGGTTCAAAGTCTGGTGATCAGTAACTACCCGGACTGTCCGCCACGAAACCGGCAAGTGTTTCTACGGCCTTATGAGTCGTTCGTTCTGCACTTGAGCAACGACTAAAACACTGTTTCAAAACAAACACGCAGAACGCTGCGCGGGGGAGTTTTGCGCGCCGGTTTTGCTGCATCGCACAATAAAAATAACGAGGTGGTTCTTGAAAACAACAATAAATCGTAGCCTTGCAGTCGTGGGTGTGTGCCTGGGATTACCGTTGTCGGCCCAGGCGCTGGAATTCGCCGGCTATTTGCGTAGCGGTGTCGGCACCTCGGTCAACAGCAGTTCCCAGTCGTGCTTTCAATTGCCGGGCGCACAGTCGAAATACCGGCTAGGCAACGAATGCGAACAGTATGCGGAGCTGGAATTGCGTCAGGATCTGTTCACGCTGGACGATGGTTCGGTGCTCAGTGTCGACGGCATGGCCTCGCTGTATAACCAATACGACCGCAGCCTGACGTTCAAGGGCGACAACGGCTCGGTGCGCATGCCGCAGCTGTATGCGCAATGGTCGAACATGCCCGGCTTGAACGGCGGCTCGCTGTGGGCCGGTCGACGTTACTACAAGCGCAACGACATCCATATTTCCGACTTCTACTACTGGAACCAGAGCGCCACCGGCGGCGGGATCGAAGATGTGTTGATCGGCGATCTGAAGTACAGCTACGCCTTCTCGCGCAAGGACAACCTGTACCAGAAGGACTACATCAACCGTCACGATTTCAACGTCGCCGGCTTCAACACCAACCCTGGCGGTGAGCTGGAGTTCGGTCTGAGCTACATCGACAAACCCGACAGCCGCGACGCCCATCGCGGTTGGGCGATCACCACCCAGCATGTGCAGAAGGGCTTTCTGGGCGGCAAGAACAAACTGGCCTTTCAGTACGGCGAAGGCCCCGGCACCGGGTTGGGTTATACCGGTAACGTGAAGCTGGATGACAGCAACAAGAGCTACCGCGTGGTCGAGTTCTTCGACTGGCAGGTGACGCCGCGTTTCGGCGGGCAAGTCGAAGCGGTCTATCAGAAAGACATTCGCCCGGACGGCGCCGACCAGAACTGGATTTCCCTCGGGATTCGCCCGGCCTATGCGATCACCGAGCAAATCAAACTGGTGACCGAACTGGGCCACGATCAGGTCGAGGCCACAGGCGGCACGCGCAAACTGAGCAAGTTCACCATCGCCCCGACCTGGTCGCCCAAGGGCCCGGAATTCTGGGCGCGCCCCGAGGTGCGCCTGTATTACACCTATGCCAGCTGGAACGAGGCGGCCAAACGGGCGGCCAATGAACTGGCGGCGGGCTCGGCATTGTCCGACACCGGCGCTTTCGGCACGGTGCGACACGGTTCGAACGTCGGGTTGCAGGTCGAGTATTGGTGGAAATAAACGCCGCATGACCCGGCAGGAGCTGCCGAAGGCTGCGATCTTTTGATCTTGACGTCCTTGCGGGCGCCAACAGATCACAGCCTTCGGCAGCTCCTACCGGGTACCACGAGATCGCAAGCGTCTTTTATACAGAACAAAACAGCAGGTGACGTCATGGCCACACCCCAACAATTGCAACTGCTGGCACCTTTGTCCGGCGTGCTGATGCCGCTGGACCAGGTGCCCGATCAGGTGTTTTCCAGTCGCGTGATCGGTGACGGTCTGTGTATCGACCCGACCTCATCCACCTTGTGCGCACCGCTGGCTGGAGTGATCAGCAATGTGCAGGTCAGCGGGCATGCCGTCAGCATCACCGACGAGAACGGCGTGCAGGTGTTGATGCACATCGGCCTAGACACCGTGAACCTGGCCGGCAAGGGCTTCACCCGGTTGGTGGAGGAAGGTCAGCGGGTTGAGGTGGGGCAGGCGCTGATCGGGTTCGATGCCGATTACATTGCCTTGAACGCCCGTAGTTTGTTGACCTTGATGCTGGTGGTCAGCGGTGAGCCGTTCACCTGGCTGACACCTGAAACGGGCGTGGTGCAAAGCGGTCAGCCACTGCTGAGTCTGAATCCATCCGAAGTGGCGGCCGATGAGCAGATGCCGGAGGAGGGCGAGGCGTTGTTCTCCAAACCGCTGATGCTGCCCAATCTCAATGGCTTGCACGCTCGCCCTGCGGCGGTGTTTGCCCAGGCGGCGAAAGGGTTTTCGGCGAGTATTTGTCTGCATAAACAGCAGGACAGCGCGAACGCCAAATCCCTGGTGGCGATCATGGCGTTGCAGACCGCTCATGGCGACATTGTGCAAGTCAGCGCGGCGGGCGCAGATGCTGAAGTGGCGATCAAGACCCTGGCCGAGTTGCTGGCTGCCGGTTGCGGGGAAGCCGTGACGGTGATGGCAGAGGTTGAACCGGTTGCCGCTGAGGCCTCATCGCTGAAGGTGCTGCGCGGCGTCTGTGCATCGGCGGGGTCGGCGTTTGGCCAGGTGGTGCAGATTGCGCAGCAGACCCTTGAAGTCATTGAATCCGGTCGGGGCGCGCAAGTTGAGCGCGAGCGCCTGTCACGGGCGTTGGCGGCGGCGGTTCTAGGCCTGCAGCAGTTGCGTGACCAGGCCACGGGTGACGCCCAGGCAGATATCTTCAAGGCGCATCAGGAACTGCTCGAAGACCCAAGCCTGCTGGATCAGGCCCTGGCACTGATCGACGCCGGCAAAAGCGCCGGTTTTGCCTGGCGCACAGCCACGGAGTCCACGGCTGCCTTGTTCAAAAAACTGGGCAATGCCTTGCTGGCCGAACGGGCAGCGGATTTGGCCGACGTCGGTCAACGGGTGCTCAAGCTGATTCTCGGCGTAGAGGATCAGGCGATGGAGTTGCCGGAAGGGGTGATTCTGATTGCCGAGCAACTGACACCCTCCCAGACGGCTGGCCTGGACACGCGCAAGGTGCTGGGTTTCGCGACGGTCGGCGGTGGCGCCACCAGCCACGTGGCGATCCTCGCGCGGGCCTTCGGCTTGCCGGCGATCTGCGGGTTGCCGGTTCAGGTGCTGGCACTGGCCAATGGCACCCGGGTTTTGCTCGATGCCGACAAGGGCGAGTTGCAGCTGGATCCCGAGCAGGTTGCCATTGAGCAGTTGCAAGCCAATCGTCAGCGACAAAAGAAACGCCAGCAATACGAGCTGGAAAATGCTGCGCTGGCTGCCTGTACCCGCGATGGGCATCACGTTGAAATCACCGCCAACATCGCTTCGCTGGCCGAAGCCGAACAGGCCATGGCGCTAGGCGGCGAGGGCGTCGGTCTGCTGCGTTCGGAGTTTCTTTATCTGGATCGCAACCACGCGCCAAGCCATGACGAGCAGGCATCCACCTACAGCGCTATCGCCCGAGCATTAGGGCCAGCGCGTAATCTGGTGGTGCGAACCCTGGATGTCGGCGGTGACAAACCATTGGCCTACGTGCCGATGGACCGCGAAACCAACCCGTTCCTGGGCATGCGCGGAATTCGTCTGTGCCTGGAGCGTCCGCAGCTGTTGCGCGATCAGTTCAAGGCAATTTTGAGCAGCGCCGGGCTGGCTCGCCTGCACATCATGCTGCCGATGGTTACGCAGCTGTCGGAGCTGCGGCTGGCCCGTCAGCTGCTTGAAGAAGAGGCGCTGGCATTGGGCCTCACGGAACTGCCGAAACTGGGGATCATGATAGAAGTGCCGGCGGCGGCGCTGATGGCTGACCTGTTTGCGCCCGAGGTGGATTTTTTCTCCATCGGCACCAACGACCTGACCCAATACACCCTGGCCATGGACCGCGATCACCCACGGCTGGCCAGTCAGGCCGACAGTTTTCATCCGTCGGTGCTGCGCCTGATCGCCAACACGGTGAAAGCCGCTCATGCCCATGGCAAATGGGTCGGAGTGTGTGGCGCCCTGGCTTCGGAACATCTGGCGGTGCCGCTGTTACTAGGGCTTGGCGTGGATGAGCTGTCGGTGAGCGTGCCGTTGATTCCGGCGATCAAAGCGGCGGTCCGCGAAGTGGACCTGCTGGATTGTGAGGCCATCGCCCAGCAAGTACTGGGGCTGGAAAGTGCCGAGCAGGTACGCGAGGCATTGCGGCTGCACCACGAGGCGACGGTCGATACTTCACTGGTTCTGGAGAACTGAGCATGTTCGAGAAAATGCAGCGGGCGTTCTGGAAGGCGTTGACCCCGGATCTGGTGGTGGATGAGCCGAAAGCGGTGGCTCAAGCCGTTTCCGGGCTGGCGCCGAATGTCGTGGCCGCACTGGGCGGTGTGGATAACCTCAAGTCGCATCAGCCCGTGGCGCTAACCCGGATGCGGGTGGAGTTACGGGATGTGACGCGGATGGATCGGCAGGCGTTGACAGCGGCTGGAGTGCCGGGAGTGATGATGCTGGAGGATGGAGTGGTTCATCTGATCACCGGCCTTCAGCCATAACCGGACCTTTGTGGGTCGCGAAGCGGCCCCTCTCCCGACGCAAACTCCCGTAGGAGGGTCCGCCCCGTCTTCGACGCCGCGCTGTCGCGCAGCAAACTGGGGGGATCTAAAGTTGAGAGCGCGCGCGGGGCAGAGACCGTCATTAGCACTGGTGTGTCCGCACCCGAGTAGGAGAG